>NZ_JACRWH010000030.1:0-24201 GCF_014306155.1 Holdemanella hominis
TGGACGTGAAGCAGCTGTCAGAGCATTACAGGTAGCTGGTTTAGAAATTACAATGATCAATGATGTAACACCAATTCCACACAACGGATGTCGTCCACCAAAACGACCTCGTGGATAGTTAAAGGAGGATAACGATGCAGGAATTTGAAAGAGCTTCACTTCATAAAGATTTTGTGAATGAAGAAAACAATACTGGATCTTATATCTTTGAACCTCTTGAAAGAGGTTTTGGAATTACGATTGGAAATACCATTTGCCGTACATTATTAACAAGTGTACCTGGCACACGCATTGTTGGATTTAAAGTATCTGGATTTGATGGAAAAGCAACGATGATCGAAGGTATTTTAGAAGATATTTATCGTATTTCATTAAATTTAAAAGCTGTACAATTATACAATGATGGAGAAGGATTCCAAACATTGCATATTTCAAAGAAGGGTCCTGCAACAATTCAGGCGGCTGACATTATTTGTCCGGAAGCTGTTGAAGTTGTAGATCCTGAACAAGTGATTTGTACTTTAGAAAAAGGTGCAAGCTTGGAAATGGAGATTTATGCTGTAACTGGAACTGGATATAAGAGTTCAATTGAAAACAAAGTGTCATACGACTTTGGTGAAGATGTCGTAGTATTAGATGCAACTTTCACTCCAATCCGTAAAGCAGATTATTTAGCAGAACCTGCTCGTGTTGGGTTGGATAAAAAATATGATAAAGTACATATCAATGTAGAAACAGATGGTACAATTACACCTTTACAAGCTATCACAATGGCTGCAAAGATTTGTATGGAAAACTTAGATGAAGTTTTAACTGTTTCAGATTTAGAATTAGAAGAAAGTTTCATGGTTCAAAAACCTCAAGTTGAGGATGTTAAGAAAGTAAATACAATGATGATTGAAGATTTGGATTTATCTGTTCGTTCTTACAATTGTTTAAAACGTGCAGGAATTCAAACTGTTGATGAACTTACACAAAAAACAGAAGATGAAATGATGCATGTTAAGAATTTGGGTAAGAAATCACTCAAAGAAGTGAAGGACAAAATGTACCAATTGGGATTGTTCTTCAAATCGTATGAATAAGAGGAGTAAGAATCATGTGGAATCGTAAATTGGGACGTAAAGCCGATCATCGTAAAGCATTGTTGCGTAACATGGCAACATCTTTGATTGAAAACGGACAAATCGAAACAACAGAAATGAAAGCAAAAGAATTAAGCGCTGTAATGGACTCATTAGTAACATTAGCAAAACGTGGAGATTTACATGCACGTAGACAAGCAGCAGCTTATGTTCGCAATGTAGAAGTTGATGAAGAGGGAACAACAGCTCTTCAAAAATTATTCAATGAAATTGGACCAGCATATGCAGATCGTAATGGTGGATACACTCGTGTAGTAAAAACACGTATCCGTCGTGGAGATGCAGCTCCAATGGCAATTGTACAATTCGTGAAGTAGTAGTTACTACTTCACTTTTCTTTTAAGGAGAATTAAAATGAGTGATTTAGAACAATACGCAAAAGAACATCAAGTGCCTATTATGATGGATGGTGGGTTAAAGTTCTTGTTAGAAAAACTTCAAGAAAAACAATGCCTGTCATTTTTGGAGTTAGGAACTGCAATTGCGCGTACATCTATTGAAGTAGCTAAGTTAGATCCTAGAATGAAAGTTGTCACAATTGAAAGAAATCCTGACATGATCGTTCAGGCAAAAAAGAATATTGAGGAAAGTGGATTATCTGACCAAATCACATTGATTGAAGGGGATGCTCTTGAAGTAGATGTAGATGGTATGTTTGACTGTATTTTTATCGATGCAGCTAAAGCACAATATCGACGTTTTTTTGAGAAATACTGTATCCATTTGAATGAGAATGGTATAATTGTATCAGATAATATGAATTTTCATGGGCTTGTAGAACATCCAGAATTATCGCGTAATCGCAATACACGCCAATTAGTTCGCAAGATCCATGATTATCATACGTATTTGGCAGAACTTTCTGATTATGAAACAGCATTTTATGATTATGGAGACGGAGTTGCCATTACAAGGAGGAAATAATTATGAATCTTTTTAAATTTTTAGTAGGTGCTGCAACCATTACAGTTGGCGCATGTGCAGTTGCTGGCAAAGTACATCGTGATAAACAAAGACAGGAAGAGTTAGATGAATTCTTATGCCCAGATATTGATGAACCTATTGAAAAAGAGATTCAACCAAGTGTAAGCCCATTAAAAAACATGGAATCGGATATTATGGGATTTAAAGAGGCTGAAGAAGAAATTCTTCCGGTCACACTTACATATAGCTTTGATTCTAAGGAGGCGGCTAAACAATTTCAAACAGAAATTGCTGAAAATGGATTAACTTCTTCGTATGATGATGAAGACAAACTTGTGGATGTAATTTATCATGAGGGTGTAAATGAAAGTGATTTAAAAATTTTGTCAAACACACTTGTAAATGCATGTACAAACACAAGTGCTGAATATAAAGGATTTCATTTTAATAAATAGTGGCTTGAGGGTGCTCAAGCCATTTTAATATGGTATAATAGTTCCGTTTATGGTGGAGGATATGTGATGGAAGCAATCGAAGTTTCACATTTAACTTTTTCCTATGACGGGAAAAATGATATATTAAAAGATGTTTCTTTTTCAATCCCAAAAGGAAGCTATACAACGATTATTGGACATAATGGTTCTGGTAAGAGTACAATGGCAAAACTAATCATTGGTTTATTGGAAGCGAAAAAGGGTAAAATTCAAATTTTAGGTCAGGAACTAAATGAAGAAAGTGTATATGAATTGAGAAGTCATATTGGAATTGTATTCCAAAATCCAGACAATCAATTTATTGGTTCTACAGTGGCAGATGATATTGCCTTTGGTTTAGAAAATCATTGTGTAGAACAAGAAAAGATGCAAGGTATTATTGAAGATGTCGCAAGTCGTGTTGGAATGACGGATTTTTTAAGTGCAGAGCCGACTAAATTATCTGGTGGACAAAAACAACGTGTTGCGATTGCAGGTATTTTGGCCATTGAACCTGATATCATTATTTTTGATGAATCAACAAGCATGTTAGATCCTCAAGGTAAGGCGAGTATCAATGCGCAGATTCGCAAGTTACATGAAGAAAAGAATATCACAATTTTATCCATTACTCATGATATGGAAGAGGTAGCTCAATCTGAAAATGTCATAGTGTTAGAAAATGGTGAGATTGCGATGCAGGGAACGCCAATGGAAATTTTTAAACAAGAGGATAAATTGGCTAAAATGCAGTTGGATATTCCTTTTGCGTTAAAAATTTCGAAGGAATTAAAGAAGCGTAAAATCTTCAAAGAAAATGTATGTCGTTTAGATGAGGTGGTTGAAAAGTTATGTCGATTGAAATAAAGAAGTTAGAACACACATATAATGAAAATACACCTTTTTCACATGCTGCATTAAAGGGTATCGATCTTTCAATTCCAGAAGGAAAAGTTACAGCTATTATTGGGCAGACTGGTTCTGGTAAATCTACTTTAGTTCAGCATTTAAATGGTTTGTTGATTCCAACAGCGGGTACTTTGGATATTTGTGGTTTCCATATTCAACCTTTGTTGAAAATTAAGGATGTTAAACAATTAAGAAAGGAAGTTGGGCTTGTATTCCAGTTTCCTGAATATCAATTGTTTGAAGAAACGATTGGTAAGGATATTGCGTTTGGACCAAAAAACTTTGGAACAAGTGAAGAAGATGCTTCCCAACTCGTAAAGAAAATATTGCCTGTTGTAGGTTTGGATGAAAGTTATTTGGATCGTTCTCCTTTTGATTTGAGTGGAGGACAAAAACGTCGTGTTGCGATTGCGGGGATTTTAGTATTAAATCCAAAAGTCTTAGTTTTAGATGAGCCAACAGCAGGGCTTGATCCTCAAGGTGCTCAGGAAATGATGACTTTGTTTATGAATCTAAATAAAAAAGAAGGAAAAACGGTTCTTTTAGTTACGCATGATATGGAGCATGTCATGAACTATTGTGATCATGTGATTGTGTTGAGTCATGGTGAAGTAACGCAGGAAGCGGATGTGAAGGAATTTTTTAAGCATCCTGAATATTTACAAGAGATTGGGATCAATCCACCTAGTATTGTGCGTTTAAAAATGCAATTAGAAGAAAATGGATTTGAGATGGATCCAGATATTATGGATATGAATTCACTTGTGGATTCAATAGAAAAGCAGGTGAAGAAACATGAATAATGTTGCGTTAGGACAATATATGCCATTAGATTCTGTGGTTCATAAGATGGATCCTCGATCTAAGATTATGATCATGTTGTTTTTAATGGTTGCGATATTTATTCCTGCAGGAGTCCTTGGATATGTGATTATAGGTATTTTTATTTTATTGAGTTTGTATTTATCAAAATTAAATATTAAATATGCCTTAAGAACAATGAAACCAATGTTATGGATGATGGCTTTCTTGTTGGTTATTAACCTATTGGTTATTAAAACAGGAACACCTTTGTTTTCGATTAAGGGATTTACAATTTATAGCGATGCCGTAAATCAAACTTTGTATATTGTCGTACGTTTAATGTTGATGGTTATTATCACAACTGTATTAACAGCAACAACAAAGCCTTTGGATTTGACTTTGGGAATTGAAAAATTGTTGAAGCCTTTTGAAAAAATTGGTGTACCAGCTCACATTATTGCGATGATGATCAGTATCGCGTTGCGTTTTATTCCAACACTAATTGAAGAAACACAGCGTATTATGAATGCGCAGGCTAGTCGTGGTGTGGATTTGGAAAATGGGAGTATCAAAGAAAAAATTATGGCTATTTTATCGTTGATTGTTCCACTATTTGTATCTGCATTTGATCGCGCAGATCAACTTGCAAATGCGATGGAAGCTAGAGGGTATGATCCTTCTAGAAAAAGAACACGTTACAAAGTGTTAAAGATGCAGACAATGGATTATGCTTCCATGCTTTTAAGTGTTGTCGTTCTTTGTGCTTGTATTGGTATTTGGGTATTATGATTGTAAAAGCACTTGTCAGCTATGATGGTTTTAATTATGCAGGCTGGCAAAAACAAGAGAATGCCTTAGGCATTCAACAAGTGATTGAAGAAGCTTTGTATAAAATCACAAAAGAGCATGTAGATGTTGTTGCGAGTGGAAGAACGGATGCTGGTGTTCATGCGTTTGGTCAAGTTTTTCATTTTGAAACAAATAAAAATATTCCGGCTATTCAATATGAAAGAGCATTGAATGCATTGCTTCCTAAAGATATTCGTATTTTAAAAACGGAAGAAATGCCCGATGATTTTCATGCACGTTTTAGTGCTGTAGGCAAACGTTATGATTATTATTGTTCGTACGATATAAAGAATCCTTTTAATTATAAGTATCGTAATTTATTAACTAAAAAATTGGATATTGAGGCGATGAAAAATGCATCAAAAGTATTCTTGGGATCTCATGATTTTACGAGTTTTGCCTCAAGTAAAATCGATCCGAGGAAACCTAGAGTCAAAACGATTTCAAATATTGAAATTATTGAAGAGGGTATGGATGTGCATTTTATCTTTGAGGGTACAGGTTTTTTAAGATATCAAGTTCGAATGATGACGGGTACTTTAATTGCGGTAGGTCAACATAAGATAGGTGTTGATGATGTCCAAAGAATGTTAGATGCAAAAGATAAGTCGGCATGTCGTTATAATGCGTCTAGCTGTGGTTTATATTTAGTGGAGGTAAAATATAATGAGACAAACTAATTTTCATACACATACTTCACGTTGTCATCATGCGTATGGTAAGGATGAGGAAATGGTTCGTGCTGCCATTCAAAATGGCTTTGAAGTATTAGGTATTTCAGATCATACATGTTGGAAATATGATTCCGATTTTGTGGCACATATGCGTATGAAACTGGATGAATTTGCGGATTATAAAGATAGTGTTTTATATTTGAAAGATCGATATAAGAAGCAGATTGAAATTCGTTTTGGCTTAGAGGCAGAATACTTTCCTAAGTATATGGATTGGTTGTTAGATTTCTGTATTGAAAATGAAATTGATTATTTGATTTTTGGCAATCATTATTATGGTACAGATGAGGATCATATTTATTTAGGTGGGGCCAAAGGAGAATATATTAAAGGATATTTCGATACTTGTGTCGAAGGTATGAAAACAGGTATGTATGCATACTTAGCTCATCCTGAATTGATTTTAAGAGATACAGGTGGTTTTATCACGCCTGAAATTGAAGAGGGATTTCACCGTATTTGTAAGACCAGTCAAGATTATAATGTTCCATTAGAATTTAACGTATTGGGTATGCAACACAATATGCGTATGGGGTATGAGGAGTATCCACACACTAAGTTTTGGCAAATCGCTGCTCAATATAATGTGAAGGCAATTCTAGGTATGGATGCGCATAGAATAGGCGATTTGGATCAAAAATTATATAATTTGGCTTTAGAAAAACTATCTAAATTTGATGTAGAAATCATTGATGATGTACCTTCAATTGATTATAAAAAAATAAAAGCAGAAAAGATTAAAGTTTGGCAAAAATAAAGCTAAACTTTTTCTTTTTTTCATTGACTTTTATATGGATATTGCATATCATATTAGGTGGCTAAACTCTGGCCTTTTGAGCCCCGGTAAACGCTCAAATCAAGGAGGAAATTAGATATGCGTCAAACTACTATGGCAAAACCTGCCGATGTAACACGTACATGGTATGTAGTTGATGGAAACGGACAAACTTTAGGACGTTTGGCTTCAACTTGTGCTCATGTATTAAAAGGTAAACACAAACCTACATATACACCAAATGTTGACTGTGGTGATTATGTAATTGTGATCAATGCTGACAAGGTCGAAATGACTGGAAACAAGTTGAATACTGAAAAGTATTACAACCACTCTGGATACTTTGGAGGTATGCGTGTGCGTACAGCTAAAGAAATGAAAGAGAAATACCCTGTTGAATGGGTTGAAAGAGCAATCAAAGGTATGTTACCTCACACTAAATTAGGTGATGTACAACGTGGACACGTATTCGTATACGCTGGTAGCGAACACCCACATGCTGCTCAAAAACCTGTTGAATTGAAGGTAAGAGGATAAGGAGGAATAGAATATGAAAAAATCTAACACTGTTCAATATCATGGCGTTGGACGTCGTAAAAAATCTGTTGCTCGTGTCTTTTTACGTCCAGGTACAGGTAATATCGTAGTCAACGGAAAAACTTTGGAAGAATACCTTCCATTGGAAACTTTACGTATGGTTGTTAAATCACCATTAGAAATCACTAACACAGCTGATCAATTTGATGTGATTATCAACGTACAAGGTGGAGGATACACTGGTCAATCTGGTGCTATGCGTCACGGAATTACTCGTGCTTTAATGGAAGCTAGTGAAGACTACCGTCCAGTATTAAAAGCTGCAGGATTCGTTACTCGTGACCCTCGTGCTAAAGAACGTAAAAAATACGGTCTTAAAGCAGCTCGTCGTGCTCCACAATTCTCTAAACGTTAGTCAGAACATACTTTTGACTACTCTGCAAGGAGATTCAAAACCACTCAAGCCCTTTATATATGGGCTTTGGGTGGTTTTTTCTATATCTGTGAATTGTTCTGAATAGTGTTGAAAAGTCTTTTTAAGCACGCATACAGCACGCTTATAAGTAGCAAAATTAACTCCTCAGTTATCGAAAAGCACGCACAAAATGTAATTTTACAAGAAAAGCACCAGCAGATGCTGATGCGTTTAATATTTTTAATCTTACTAATTTTTTGATTATATAGCTTGTTTTTTATTTAGCAACCAATCCCTGATATCAAAGATTTCAATTCCTTCATATGAATACTTTGGATGACCGGTTTTGGCGATGATAATCTTTGGATATGCATCCTTGATCTGTAAAAGAGGCGCATATTCTCTTTTGAATGTTTCCTCTTCAGTGATATTATCACTTACCTGAATATAGATTTTTTCACTACCTCTTTGGGCAACAAAATCGATTTCTTTCTGATAAAGCTTTCCAACATAGACATCATAGCCACTACGTAATAATTCAAGACAGACCATGTTTTCATATACTCTGCCATAATCCATGTTTCTTGTACCAAGAACAGCATAACGTATGCCAATATCACTTAAATAGAACTTTTCTGTGCTTTCAAGATATTTCTTGCCACGGATATCGTAGCGCTTGATATCATAGAAAACAAAGGCGTTGCACAGGTACTTGATATATTTTCCAATGGTGACATGATTGGTTGATATGTTCTTTTCGGATAGCATATTGCTGATTCTGCTTGGTGAGGTCAGGTTTGATATATTGTCCATAAGAAATTCACTTAAGCGCTGTAATACCTGAGTATCTGGCAGGGAATACTTCTGTACAAGGTCTCTTGTAACAATTGTTTCATAGACTTCCTTGATATAATCCTTCCTGTCTTTTTCGGTGTTGTAGGCATAGGACCCAGCTAATCCACCTTTGATGGTGTAATCTTCAAATAGCTTTTCTATGTCGTGGTTGTTGTCGTAGTAATTACAATATTCTTTGAAACTGAATGGATAGACATGAATTTCAATATAACGCCCGGTAAATAGAGTGGCTAAATCTGCACTTAACAAAAAAGCGTTGGAACCGGTGATATAGATATCATATTTTCTTTTTGAATATAGGCTATTTACAGCCAGTTCAAAATTTGGACACATCTGCACTTCATCAATGAAAAGATAATTCGATTTTCCTTCCACATATCGTTTTTCAACATAGGCATGAAGCGCATGATACTCTTTCAGGTGTTCAAATGAAAGATCCATAAAGTCAATAAAGATAACGTTGATATCATTAAAGTTGTCTTTCAGATACTGGATATACTCCTGCATCAGTATTGACTTACCCGATCTTCTGATACCGGTAATAACTTTTATATCAGGCGTATCCTTCAGATTCTTTATTCGATTTAGGTATTCAGTTCTTTCAATGGTTTTCATAGTGTTGCCTCACTTTCAAAAAATGAATTTTTTTAAACTTTTGAAAGTCATCCTTACTTGTATTATATCCGATTATAATCTTTGTATGCAATATGCCACTTTCAAAAAATAAAAATTTTTAAATTTTTGAAAGTGAATAGTATGCTTTTAGCTATTATAACTATGTCAATGATTCTAAAGAAGCAAACGAATTTGTTTTCCAATGACTATAATTCGTTTATTTCTTTTGTGTCACTGGTTACCAAAGTCATTAGTTGACCATCGTTGTCAATCGAACGCCACTCCTATACAGGTTGTTGTTTATCGTACTGGAAATGAATGTTTGGGAGTCATTGTTGGAACTCCAGCTGCTTTGGGTGAACTCAAAGTGTTGATTGCCAAATTATTTGAATATGAAAACTAATAATCAAGTTAAATTAAAAGAAAAAGACCACAGCCAGCGGTAAGCTGGTTCTGGTTAAAAAGCGTTCGCAAAACGTGTAGCCACAGAATGAAATTCTGTGTTAAAAGAGGCTTTGGATAACTGCACTCAACAAGCAAGTGGAAAGGAAAATTGCAGAGTACGGTTCGGTGTGTATTAACACCGGCATTGCTGGCCTCTTTCCCGTAGGAAAAATAAAAGGAAGGACTCATATCCTTCCACACTTTAACGCCCTACGCTTATGGCGGTAGGAGCCATACTGATTTGGTATTTCTACTTTTATTTGCATTATACACTATTATGCGTATAATCCAAGAATATGAACTTCCTTCATGACATGGACTATTAAAGGATTCTTCTGCTTATAAATATAATTCTTATCTCTCACAGTGTTCACTTCTTTTCTTTGATTTTTTTACTTCTTTAATTATTTCTTCTGGATAATAAACAGAATCAATTGCTTTAATAAGTTCTGACATTTCAATATGAGTATACACGCTTTCCGTGATAGACATAGCACCTTTGTGACCAACTATTAGTTTTTGATATGTTTGTGATACCTGTGCAGTTGCAAGTAGAGATACACATGTGTGTCTGCAACAATGTGGTGTTTGATCATATTCGAATCGAACCATAAATGGATTCCAGTAGCTGTCGTAATAGTTACGATACGTAAAATGTTTTTGATCGGGCGTGTGGAATACATAATCACATTGACTCGATTCATACCAGGCTTTAAAGAATGGATAAATCATAGTACCAATCGGAACTTTACGGATTCCACTTTGTGTTTTTGATTTAGTAATAGTGAAAAAATGTTCATCAAGATTAACATTTTGCTTCTTTAAATCCAATAATTCACTTACTCGTACACCTGTATAACAAAGAATTAAAATCATTTGGATGTATATATCTTCTTTTTGTGACCACAATACATTCAATTGTTCTTTTGAAAATGGTTGCCGATCATAGCTATTCGGATTTCTATCTTTGTATTTGGCTATATCTACAAATTTTGCGTAGTCTGTGCTGCAAAGATTGTTCTTGATCGCATATGCGTACATTTGGTTAAATAAGATTTTAATATTTCTTAGAGTAGGGTAGTTTTTACCACAATTATCAATAATATTTTGAAGATCACTGGTTCTAATATCTCTAAATGGGTATTCGAAGATTCGTGTGCACGTATTATATGCGGCTCGGTAACTATTTATTTTTTTGGCTTCCATATTGTCTTTGAACTTTTCATCAAACCAATCTTCAAAGACTTCTCGAAAAGAGGGATTTCCTTGATTTAAATCGTATGGCTTCTCATGATATTTCGCTAGCATTTGAAGTCTTTCTTCGCGAGTTTTAGCATAACCAATAATGCCAATCACTTGTTTAGTCTTGCCTGTTTGTTTATCTGTATCATAACCTGTTGTTATGCGAACAATATAAGGTCTTCGTCTTCTGTTTGCGTTACTCATTTTTACAATTGACCCATAACCACTAGGCAATCGCATATGTTTATTTCTTTTTCTCATTTATGAATTTCCTTTCTTTTGGATTTGACAATCTTAAAAGTAAGAGCATTTTCAATTGTATCTTTACCAAAGAATTTTTTGAGCTTGTTCATATCTCTTTTTAATTCTCGATTTTCATAAGATAATTCATCTATTGAATTTTTTAATTCAGTATTTTCGCTTTTTAAAAAGATCAGTTGAGTTTTCAGATTTATTAATTCTTTTACAATATCAAATACTTGGTTGATCAACGGTTGTATAAATGCTCTTAATTTGGAAAATTTTGGCTGAACAATATTTTTATGATATGTTGAAGCAAGTGTGAGCTTATTTGGTTCTGGTAACAACCATAATTCTTCATTGTTTAAAGCGTTAAACGCATCATTTAGATAGGGGGTCATATTTTGTAGCGAATTATATTGCTTTTTCAATGTTAATATTTCATGATCCAATTTTGAAATTTCTTCTTTTCTTTTTTCTTTTTTAAAGTTAAGAACATCAAGTGGTTTATTATGTGTATCAAGGTTGACCCATTTAACTTCATACTTATTCATGATTTTGGCAACTTCCATTTTTTCAGCATTCACCCATTGGTTCCACTCTGTTTCTGATCGACTCCCTCCATTAAATCCTTGAGATTTTAAGGCTTGTTTCAATGAAACACGAGTTTCGAGTCCTCTTTTACTTCCTGTAGTAAAAGGAATAAAGTCAATATGAAGATGAGGTGTCTGTTCATCCATATGAAGATGAGCAGAGAATACATAGAGATTCGGATTACGTTCTTGAAAACCTTTCATATACTCATCGAGAATTACTTTTCCTAGTTCACCATTTTTTCCAAGACAATTCATTGTGTCCATATTTCCAACTTGAACAATAACTTCATGGAATAATTTTTCTTGTTTACCCATTCTTATTTTTTCATAATAATTTGGAATGGTACGATCACTACGAGTTTGTCTAGCGTTGTATTTTGTGACGGCATCATCAAATAATTTATGATAAGTTTGTTTTAGATCTTTATTAACATATTCAATATTATATTGGCTTCGATTGCTGTCGACATTACTTGCAGTAAAATCTCTTGCATTGTGAGCGATGCTTCCTTTGCCAATTTTAAAGCTAATGCTTTGTTCCATATGAACCTCGTAGAGCGCAAGGCATCTTTTGTTTATGACAAAAGTGCATTTGCGTTACTTTCGACAAAGTAACAAAGGTTTTATTAAATCCTAGGACGGTAGGACGATAAATAACTATATGCATAAAGTATCGTCCTTATCGTCCTTTTGTTCAACTTGAAAAGTATAGATTCTTCCATTCGAACGGCTAGGATCAATTGAAAAAGTAATTCCTTCTGAAGCTAGTAAGTCCTTGTGTGTATTTAATAATCGCGATGCTCTATTTGCTGCAATTGTTAATTTAGTGAGTTGTAAAAGATTGGAGATAGTGCCTGAATATCCATTGTTTTTAATGATATAGTTTCGAATTATACCTATTTCATATGGCATATCATCATTAATATTTTCTTCGCTTAATGAATACGTAAGGGTTGATGTATCTAAATGTAATTGTAGGATTTCTTCTTTAATATTCCTTCCACCAACTTCAAGCGTAGCACTTGTTTGTCCAATACCACTTCGAATTAAATGTAGATAAGTGCCATTGCATGATCCCACAAGTTTTACACCTCCTTTGGATGAACAATAACCATTTTGAGTTCCGTTTTTCGTATCATGGTTAAGTAGTAAAATATGAATTTTTAAACCATCAGCAATTCCTTTTAAATATTCCATATCTTCTGTATCTTTAACATTATTTGCTTCTGTTTTAATAGTTAGATTGCGAATATTATCGAATAGATCAATAATAACTAGTCTAAGAAATGGATGAGAAATTAATGTTTCCGTAACAACTTCGAGTAATAATATATCATCTTGATTTGAAGAAGTATCTTCTAAAACTATGTTTTTATTGAAACAAAAAACTACAGAATCATCCATTTCAAGATTTATCAGTTTCAATCTTTCTGCAATCAAATCTTCATCGTTATCTAAACAAATATAGAGAACATCACATTGGATCGTATTGTTATTAAGAAATGGAATGCCTTTAGAAACTGAATTTGCGAGTTGTAATGCTAATGTGGATTTACCAGTTTTACTTCCACCAGTTAAAATACTAACCTTATTTCCTTTGATAAGAGAATCTACAATATAGTTGTTTTCAAAATATGTTTTATGTCTGATCTCATTTCCGGTGATAAGTTCAATATTATTATCCATTGAAATACCCTGTTTCTTCCCATACTTTCTTATCTGGACAATAGTAGTTGTATTCGCTTGAATTGTCTTTTTTCATAGCATAGCCAAAATTTAAAACACCTTGTTGAAGACCGATTCGAATGTATTGGGCATCTTTCCCAATGGCTTTTGCTAATTCATTAATAGGAACATTTCTACCTGTAAAAATAGGCGTTTCAATATATAGTTTTGTGTTTTCCATACAAATTTTCCTCCTTTTTTATTTTGTTGGAAAAAGAAATGTTTGCTATAATGCTTACGTGAAGACATTATAAAAACAGTTCTTCATTTGAGTAGATTCATTAGATGCGGTGACCAAACTTTATCTAATGGATCTTTTTTAATGTTCAACATACATAATAAATTTTCCTCCTTTAAAGATTGTCAATGTGTAGCAAGCAAATTATTGCTACGCAAATGCATATACTTGCTACATCAACAATATACTACCTATAGAAAGTAAATGCAACTCAAAAAATTGAAAATACTTACTATTTTTAATATAATGTAATAGGGACAGAGGTGATAATATGGCATTTGCAACTTATATGAAAAACATTCGATTGGATCGTGAAGAGTCACAAGTTAGCATGGCGAAAAAAATGAATATTAGTGTGACTGCACTTAAATTAATTGAGAATGGAACCACAAAATTTCCTAGTGATAAATTATTAGAGAATATATGTGAATATACAAAGAGCAGTCAAAATGATGTGATTATGCATATTTTATTTGATGAAGAAGACATAAAAAATAGATATTTGGCATGCAGATATTTAGCATATATGTATTTATTAGGATGGAATATTACCGTTAGTCCGTTTGAATTACATTTAACAGAAAATTATATGCGTACTTTTGATGCGAAAATTATAAAGAAAAGGGAAAATAAGAATATAGTGATCGTTGCGAGTTGCAATCGTTTTTTTGAGAGAATATCTATAAATGATGTATTGGAAGATAAAAATTTTATTGGTTATTTAGGAGATGCAGTGTCATTAACATTATCTATTATGGATTCATTTAGAGGATTACATATTTTATTTGACAATAAAGATGAAAAGCAGCATCAAATGTATGATTTATTTGAAAAAGAAAAATATCATCATTTAGATTTCTATATTGATGTAGTATTATTCGATCCTGATCGTAGTGAGGTTATTGGTAACAAAAGGGTTACCAAATAGTTTAAATAGACTATGTTTTTTTAATTAAATATTGCGTATTGAATGAAATATAAAATGAATTAAAATTAGGGATAGGAGGAAAAGGGAATGAAAAAAATAATAGCAAGTTTATTTTTGTTATTATGCGTATTTGGCTCACCCGTTATTGAAATCTATGCAGAGGGTGTACAGGACGATAATCCGGTTGAGAATACGCGTAATAACGATGAGAATCAACATGAAGATTCAAATGAGTATGAACCATCATTGTGCTGCGGAAATAAAGGTGAGCAATAGTGCAAGAAAAGTTTAGTCGTATACTAATAGGAAATGTTTTAAAGAGCATTCGGACAGAGCAAAAGATTCCTATAAAAAAAGTTGCACAGAATATGGATGTGAGTGAAGCAACAATTTCACAATTTGAAACTGGTAAGAATAAACCAACAAATGAGAAGATTACTTTATTTTCAGAAATATGTGGCCAAACATTTAATTTTGATTTGGATAGAGATCTAATTGTAAATCATGTATATGATATTTATGATTTGTATACAGATTTAAAAAAAGAAGAGTTGAATGAAACTATTCAAATAGTAAAAGACACAAAGAATATAGCTTGTTCCTATGCCAGATTTGAATATTATCTGATTCTGTATATGGATGCTATCATTAACCAAAAAGAAGTGGATACAGCTTTATACAAAGGAATTATTGAATTAGGAAAGAATAACTTTTCGGTTAGGGAATTATCCATTTATTACGATATAATGGCATTAGAGAAGATATATTCGAATGAAATAAAAGAAGCATTAGGATACTTAGATAAGGCGTTATCTAATAAGGGTAATCATTTAATGATAAATTACCATTATTGCAGTATTTACTTGGATTTAGGGTATTTTAATTTGGCACAGCAGTATATTCATAAGAGTTTAAAAATGGCAGTTCAGCAATTGTCTTTCGATCGATTATATTATTTGTTGTTGAATCAAGGTGTACTTTACATGTATACATCTCGTTATGATGAAGCAAATAAGCTGTTTTTAAAGCTATTAAATGAATCCATTAAAAGACAAAACGAAATCATGAAGTATTGCATTTTATCAAATTTAGTTTTTACTTCGCTAATTCAAAAAGATATAAAAAGCGGATTTGATTATCTAAACAGAATCGATGAACAATTTACAGATGACTTAGATTTAAGAATGTATAAATGTCTTCTATACTATTTTGGCCATGAATATACGAAATCAAAAGAGTGTATTGCTTCTTTTTTTAGAGATGTAAAGGATTCAAAATATCATAAGAGTTTTATCCGCGCTTTAAAGTATATGATGGATAATAAACCTATGAAAGCCATTGCTAATTTTGAAACCTGTTATCAAATCGCATTAAAAAATGGACAATATGATAGAGCAATTTTTGTTTTAAAACAATTGAATGAGTTATATCTTGATCATGGATTACAAAATAAATTAAAAAAGGTGAAAGAATTGCAAGAAAATTTCTACAAAATGTCATATGCAAACCAAATAATTGAAGAAATAGGGCTAAAACTTAATTAAAAAATTGATATTGTTTTTTATAATTACTTTATATTGAAATCAGAAAGAGCTCTTTTAGAAGAAAGGATATTTGAAATGAAACAATCACTTTATAATTATTGTTTTAAAAATGGTGACAATATAATCATGTTCAATGCAAGAACTAATGCATTGGCTAAGCTAAGTTTAAATGAGTATGAACAATTAAAAAAATGTGATTTAGGTACAAAAAGCACAATTACCAAAGAGTTAAAAGAAGCTCTTGTTTATGGAGGATATTTATTAGAAGATAAAACTAATGAACTAGATATTGTTAAGAATAATGTTTTAGCTAGTAGATTTTCAAACAATATTTTGAATTTAACGATAGCTCCAACGTCAAATTGTAACTTTAGATGCCCATACTGTTTTGAAAAAGATGTATTACGCCCTGGAAAAATGACAGATAGTACAGTAAATGATATTTATAAATTCATTGAAAAAGAAATGTCACATTTAGAGGCCGTAAACATTACTTGGTATGGTGGAGAACCTTTGCTAGAAATGGAAACTATATGTACACTTAGCAAACGATTAATAGAATTATGTAAATTAAATAATGTTAGGTATTTTGCTAGCATAATTACAAATGGATACCTTTTAACAAAGGAAGTAATGGTAAAATTGATTGACTGTAAAATTAAAAATATACAAATTACACTTGATGGACCAAAAAGTTATCATGACAATCGTAGATATTTAATAGGGAAAAAGCCAACTTTTGACCGAATATTAAATAATATAAAAGACTTTGGGGATATTTCTTCAAATTGCAATTTTCCATTTATTTCAGTTAGAATGAATGTGGATAAAAATAACATAGATGGTGTAAATGAATTAAAAAGACTTATGACTGATTCACCTTATAATAGGTATATTAATTTTTATATTGCTGCTGTTTATGATAAAAGTGATGTTTACAATACATATACGTATACTTCTAAAGAGTTTAAGGAAATAGAATCAAGTCTTAAAAGTGAAAAATCCAATGATTATAAACAGTATTATCCAGAGGCAATGGCTACTCATTGTGTTTGTGATACATTAACTGGTCTCGTAATAGATGCAGATGGATCACTATATAAATGTTGGGAAGAAATGGGAGATTTAGAATATTGTATTGGTAATATTTCTGATTTTAAATATTGTAGTATGAATCATATTTATTATGATTATATGTTATATAATCCACTAGAAAACAAAAAGTGTAAGAATTGTTCGGTTCTACCGATTTGTATGGGCGGAGGTTGTTTGCATAGAATCTTAAGAGATGGGTATAATCCTGATTGTGATTACATTAGAAAGAATATACAAAAAAATATTGAAAAATCCTATATCTTAATGAATAACATATAGGTCTGTACTAACCCAATAATATATTGTAGCTTAAAATTGAACATGCATGTGAAAAGATGAAAGGAGGGCTTATACATGGAATATTTGATTAAACCACATAACTCAATTTCACCTATTGGAAATTGTTCGTGTACAAGAAATTCAGGAACTGTAACTAATTGCACAAAAAATGCTTCTTGTCTAGGATATATGATTTGTGTAACTCCAAGTGGAAATAAAGTATCTATGGGATAAATAAAGTGAAAACTAAACCGAATTATTGGGATTTAAGCTATAAGTATTTAAGGGATAACATTTTGTTATCCCTTATTATATAGGGAAGGAATATGGGGGGGAATTTATATATGGAAATACTCAAAGTAGAAGGCGTTTCAAAGCAGATTAAAAATCATAGGATTTTAGATAATATTAGTTTTTCAATATTTGAAAATGAAATTGTAGGATTGATTGGGCCAAATGGTGCTGGAAAAAGTACAATCATGAAATGTATTACAGGACTATATCATATGAGTGAAGGGAAAATTACTATCTGTGGATATGATTTAAAGAGTGATTCATCCAATGCGTTAAAAAATATAGGTGTAAGTATTGAATATCCATCTTTATATCCAGAGTTATCTGGACATGAACATTTTAAAATCATGGCAAATTGGAAGCATTTAGATTCTAAAAGAATTGAGGAAATGGAGCAATTCAGTGATTTAAAGGATGGCTTATATCGAGCCACAGAACATTATTCGATGGGAATGAAACAAAGATTAGTATTGGCTTTGGCTATGATGTCCAAACCTAAATTACTTATTATTGATGAGCCTACGAATGGTTTAGATCCACAAGCTATATTTGATTTAAGAAATAAGCTTTTAACTATACGAAATGAAGGAACAAGTATTTTATTATCTTCTCATCAGTTAAGTGAACTCGATAAATTAGCTGATCGAGCTTTATTTATTAAAAGTGGAAAGTTGATCAAAGAGAAGAATATGGACGAACTTCGTCAAAATCATTCGATTTATCGATTAGAAGTTTCTAATCCGAAAAATGTATTGCTCCTTTTAAAAAATTCTTTTATTAAAGAGCATATTCTTTATATGCAATGTGATTCCAAAGAAGAGTTTTCTAAGTCCTTGCAAATACTGATTCAAAATGATGTTTTGGTTTATTCCTTAGCTGAAGTGCATCAGGATTTGGAAACATATTATAAGGAACTATATAAGGGTTAAGCGTATGTTATTAAAAAATGAATTTAAATTTCTTTTTTCAAAAAGAAATATTCTAGCATTGATCCTTGTTTTAATTGGCGTTTTATCCGTGTATTTTTTTAAATACAATACTGAATATGAACAATATGCATCCAATCAAATCATGTATTATTATGAAACGTTAAATGAAGAAAACCAAAGAATCAATATTCTTCCAAAAGAAAAACTGAATGCCTTTTTTAGAGAGGATAGTATTTATTGTCAAAAGTTATTAAGTGATTGGAAAAATGACGAGGATGCAAAAACAATCGCAAAAGATATGTATGATAGGGATCAAAACATTTTAAAATATATTGATTCAGGTATGGATTTATCCAATTTTAAATCGATTCTTCAAAATAATAAACAAGACTTAAAAAAACGAATTCAAATGGAAAAAACATATATTGAAAATGAATATTATGACTTTGTATATCAAAATAAACCGACGGGTTGTTATTTGATGGTGCAATTTTTAAAAGGAAACAATCTTTTCTTTTATTTATTCATGATTTTGATTCTAGTGTGGAATGTGGATATATGGTCTAAAGATTTAGAAAACAATACATTTCGATATTTATTTACAATAGGGAAAAGTCGTAAATATGTATATATACTTCGCGCGTTGTTACATATTCTTATCACTGTTTTTTTTAGTATACTATTTTTCGTTGTATTGTATTTGATTGGATATATAAATTGTGGAAGTGGCATAGAGTTATTGATTGGAACAACACCAGTGATTATTTACTTGTCTCATCATATTCTTTCTGTACTTGGATGGGTTTTGTTTAGTGCTTCATGCATACAATGTTTATCTTTGTTGACGAAAAATAAAGGAATGAGTCTAATGTTGACGGGATTATTATTTGTTTTTATGTATACATATTTGCATATTGAAACTTTATGGGCCTATACATCTTTGTTTTTTATAGGCGCAATATGCATACAGTTCATTTCATGTCTCTATTTAGAAAGATTGGATTTAGGTTAAGTTTATGAGTTTAGAAATAAAAAGTGTATTAAAGAACAAAGTGAGTGCTGTTATCTTTTTCATTTTATTAGTATTGAACATGGTGCAAGTACCAAATTATATGGGACATGAGTATGATGTGGAACAGAATATGAATATTTTTGAAACGCAGATTCAACAATACCAAAGAGCTTTATCAGATATCAATCTACAATACATGGCCGTAAAACATATGAGTGCAGAGGAAAAGGTGTATTGGAATAGTTATCAGGATTATTTAAGCTGGGCTATTGATAATGCCAAAGCTGGATGGAATTTATTTAACAAATATGGAAAAGAAGTTTTTAAAAATAAGGGATTAATAAAAAGATATAATGAAATTACATTATGGGATAAGCTGTATCATTTGGATGCTTTAAAAAAGAATGGTGATCAAAAATTTATGCGCCAAGTTCATAAATTAGGCTTTGAAGAAGCAGACATTTCATTTGAGCAGAGTCGGATTTTTATGATTGGAAGCCAAATATCTCAAAATAAAAAAGAGGAATATAGAACCGTTGAATTATCTGTTCAAGAACAGCTACATCAATTAGAAACAAATACGGAACAATATGTAGGAAAAGGTCCATGGTATTTTTTAGCACACCAGTTAAGAATAGACAGTTCATTTGCGTATTTGTTTATGCCTTTATGTTTGGTTTATTGTGTTGTTGTTTTAATGTACGAAAAAAAGACAGGTGTTTTTGAGCTCGAACAATTAAATGATGTGCACTTTTTCGTACACATACAAGTAAAATTATTTATAGCTTTTTTACTTCTTATGATTGCATCAATAGGTATTCCTTTTCTTTTGCTAGGAATTAGTAATGGCTTTGCAGGATGGGATATATGGCTGTTGGCTGACACTAAACATTTCTTCTCTTTTAAAAGGATGTATCATACAGACAATTATGTCATAAATAATATGTCTGAATATTATGCGACAGAACTAGGATTTATACCTGATTTATCTTTTATTCCATTATGGAAAGCTTTAATAATATCTTTACCATTAATTCTTCTGAAATTAGAACTTTATATTCAAATGGCTATGTTTTGTGTATATACCTTCACAAAAACAGGATTTAATTATTTATCTGGAATAATTTGTATTATTTTATATGTCATCAGTCAAAGAATGGATTTGATATCTTTTATAAATCCATTTAGTATAAGTCCGAGTTTGAGTGTTTTATCGGGTTGTGGTATGCAAAACTGGTTGAATTCGATTTGTATATGTGTCGTTTTTATTTTTGTTTTACTATTTGTGAATTTTGTGAGTGTTCGACAGAAAGATAAGATGAGCTTATGAAAAAAATATTGTTGTATGGTTTTAAATATATTTTTAAATATAAGACTTTATATTTTGTCTATTTTGCATCACAAATACTAATTAGTTTAAGTGAGCTGTTTATTCCAATTATGGAAGGAGCTGTAATTGATAGTTTGGTTAAAACTGATTTAAATATTTTCATAAAAAATATCATTGTTTTAATCCTAATAATGCTTTTTTCATTGGCTTTCTCTATTATTGGATCTTACCTATATTTTTTACTTCAAGTAAAATGTGGAAATGAAGCAAATGTAGATGAAATACACAATTTATATTCAATATCATATAAAAATTTATTAAACAAAGATCCTTCTGTTTTGAATCAAACGATAAATAATGATTGTAATGATATTATTATGTTTTGTTTAAGCTCGGTCCAACAAATAATCATTGCGATATTTTCAATTCTATTTATGATTTTTATTGTATTGACACAGTCAATTCTATTTGTATTTGTTCTACTAATTTCTACGATTTTATATTTGATTATATATTATTATTTTAAGGATAAAATATATAATTCTAATAAACAAGTGTTAGAAAGCACTGGAGCTTATTTTGGTGCATTATATCAACTTGTGTATTATTTAAAATCTATTAAAATGTGTTCGTTGTTTGAAAATATTAAATCCTTTGAAAATAAGGTATTTATGCATTTTTTCTCTGTAAATAAGAAACAACAATTTATAGAATCTTGCAATAACATTTTTATAAATTTAGTGTCTATTTTGACTCAAATTCTAATTTATATAATCGGTGCGATTTTAGTGGTTAAACATCACATTACTGTTGGCATGGTAGTAACAATTACTAATTATTATGCTAACGTTATATCAAACACACAGATAATATTAAATTTTTGGAATAATGTGCAAAAATGTAGAGTTAGTTGTGATAGATTAAGTATTTACCATAATATATCAAAAATGAATGGAAAAGAACTGATTGAAGATGTTAACACTGTGTATTTTGATCATCTTTCTTTTAGATATACAGATCAAGAGGAATTAATACATTACAATGGCTCTTTTGAAAAAGGAAATATTTATAGAATTTTAGGAAAAAACGGTACTGGGAAGAGTACTTTTATACAAGTTATTTTAGGCGTGTTTGGTAATGATTATGGTGGACGTATATTAGTGAATAGTATTGATATGAAAAAAATTGATATGAATTACTTTATTTTTAAGAATGTGGCTGTTTGCTTGCAAGAACCATTAATTATTGAAGATACTATTGAACGGAATCTAATTCCAAATGATAATTACAATGGTAGATACTTAGAATATTTGTTAAAAGGTTTTAATATGGTTGAAATAATTGATAATATGGATGATGGGATTAATACTGTTTTGCATCCATTAAATTCAAATCTGTCAGGAGGCGAAAAGCAAAAAATTGGTATTATTAGGGCTTTATTATCTAAAGCAAATGTATTAGTGTTTGATGAACCAACTTCGGCTTTAGATAAAGAGAGTTCGAGATTTTTTCAACAATGCATTAATAAAATTGAAAACAAAATAATAATAATTATTTCTCATGATGACTTAGAGTATCTTGAATCAAAAGAAAAAAAAGTTTTTTTAATATAGAAACTTCGTTTACAAAACATGTTTTTCAGGTAATCTGCAATTAGATATAAACGATTAAATATGGGCTATAAGAATTGTAATGCAGAAAACTTATGAGTGTTTAAAGGTTGATTTATTATTTATCCCTAATATATTCAAGATAGATAACTTCGAGAAGATTGTTCAAAAGTCAAACAATAATGAGAGCTATTTTAAAATTTGAAGTGGTCTTGTTCGTGGATATGATAGTAGCTCTGTCTAAATGAATTCGGTGGATCTATTTTATGGATTTGGTGGTTCCACGCAACTTTAAATATTCAAATATACCAGAAAGATCGGATCATATAATAAATATCTAAAATGCACTTTAAGCACGCGTATAAGACGCAAAAATAACTGAATGTGCTTTAAATAAAGAAACATTCAGTTCTCTAAACGTTAGTATTTTACTACTTAAGAGAAAGCAAAAGCCTTTATATAAAGGCTTTTTTCTTTTGTCAAAATACTATGAAATCGTATGCGTAGGACACAAGTAGGCCACAAATTTTTATGTTCAATTTATCGCATCCAACAGTGTTTGATAATGCATATGAGTATATACTTTTTCTGTCAAACTCATGGCTCACTTATGACCTACAATCTTCTTGATCGTGGTTGGATTCACATCCGCTTTTGTCAGTAACGATATACAAGTATGTCTTATATCATGCGGTGTGTGCTTCATTTTTGTTCGTTCCATGATTGGATTCAAGTAAGTATCACGTTAATTATATTATCGTACAAGAAATATCAAGATCACTCTTTTATGGGTGGTCTTTTTCTTTCAATTAAAAAAAAGCATCCATAGGGATGCTTCAGATTGTTGACAAAAGCCTATACCTTTTCGTAAGGACATAGGCTTTTTATTGTATATAGGCAATTTTCGAAATGAAATTGTCTTTTTTTGTATATTTTGAAGGATATATTGAATTTTTTGATGGCTTTCTTCTATATTTTCCTCTCCAAAGGGACATTTTCTTCAGATTATGGCACGCAAAAATCAACCAAGCATTCTGTTGGTTTTTCTTCAAGCCTTTTAACCTTGTGAAGCGTAGTCCATTGTTTTCTTTACAGTCCGCAAATACTCGTTCAATGGTTTCTTTTCTCTGTGGATAAATTTCTTTCCATTCCATAGTATGACGGATCTCATCGGCATATTCTCTAAACTCTTCCCATAGGTGACGTTCGATAACTTTTGTCATGTTCTTACTCTTTGTACATTTGTTTCTAAGAGGACAATCCTTGCAGTCTTTTGGATCCGATTTATATTGTCTGTATCCATTTCTTGTAGTAGTTGTATACATTAGGATCTTATCATTTGGACATAGATAACAGTCGTATTCTTCATCATAGACATATTCGTATTTTTTAAAGAAGCCTTTTTTGGTCATTGGTCTTTTATATGGCATATAAGGAATCTGATCATTTTGTACAATGGCTCTGCATATTGCGGGTGTCATGTATCCGGCATCCAGCGAAACATTCTTAATCAGGTATCCATATTTTCCATTGATCAATTTTTCATAGGCATCAAAAAAACTAACACTATCATGTACATTTCCAGGAACTGTTGTAACTGCCAGTACGAACGAATTCTTATCGCAGAAAGTTTGATGCGAGTACGCAAAACATTTCTCCT
>NZ_JACRWH010000031.1:0-23682 GCF_014306155.1 Holdemanella hominis
GTTCTTTTTTATTCATTTGTGTTTGGCGGTTCGGAGTTTCACGAGATGAATAACCAGAACCGCCAAGTTCCTCTTGATGATTATTCACCTCATGAAGCTCTTCAAGAGCTTGCCTTTCTGCAAGCGTTCTAATTATAGCACTGCCTGTAATAATTTGTCACTTACCACCCATTTGCAAAAGAGGAGCTAAAGATTTTAAAATATTTAATATAAACAAAACACAACTATAACTACGTAACCCTTTAACTTCTAATTTCTTTATAGTATTTATTGTATGTAATATTGTACGAATTTTTTTCATAAATCTCCTATAAAAAAGGAGACTGATATTAAAATCAATCTCTTTTTTCCAATTATCTTAAAGAATATGGAGTCGCACCAAAAGAATGATTATACACATATTGCATGGATGCTCTGAAATTTTGTTCTCCAATATTATAAGGTGTTAATTCATCGCCACATCTTCTTAAACATACACATCCTCCACCTCTTGCAGCATTTCCAGATAATCTTTTTTTCGTAATATTTACTTTTTTTAATCCTACCATAATCTGACCTCATCTTTCTAAAAGAGCTCTTTCTGATTTCACTATATACGAATAAATTTTAAAAAACAATCCCAATTTTTTAATTAAGTTTTAACCCTATATCTTCAATTATTTGATTCGCATATGACATCTTGTAGAAATTTTCTTGTAATTCTTTCACTTTTTTTAATTTATTTTGTAATCCATGATCAAGATATAACTCATTCAATTGTTTTAAAACAAAAATTGCTCTATCATATTGTCCATTTTTTAATGCGATTTGATAACAGGTTTCAAAATTAGCAATGGCTTTCATAGGTTTATTATCCATCATATATTTTAAAGCGCGGATAAAATTCTCATGATATTTTGAATCCTTTACATTTCTTAAAAAAGAAGCAATACACTCTTTTGATTTCGTATATTCATGACCAAAATAGTATAGAAGACATTTATACATTTTTAAATCTAAGTCATCTGTAAATTGTTCATCGATTCTGTTTAGATAATCAAATCCGCTTTTTATATCTTTTTGAATCAGCGAAGTAAAAACTAAATTTGATAAAACACAATACTTCATGATTTCGTTTTGTCTTTTAATGGATTCATTTAATAGTTTTAAAAACAGCTCATTTGCCTCATCATAACGAGATGTATACATGTAAAGTACGCCTTGATTCAACAGCAAATAATATAATCGATCGAAAGACAATTGCTGAACTGCCATTCTTAAACTCTTATGAATATACTGCTGTGCCAAATTAAAATACCCTAAATCCAAGTAAATACTGCAATAACGATAATTTATCATTAAATAATTACCATTATTGCATAGCGCCTTGTCTAAGTATCCTAATGCTTCCTTTATTTCATTTGAATGCATCTTCTCTAGTGCCATTATATCGTAATAAATGGACAATTCCCTAATCGAAAAGATATTCTTTCCTGATTCGATAATTCCTTTGTATAAAGCTGTATCCACTTCTTTTTGGTTAATGATAGCATCCATATACAGAATCAGATAATATTCAAATCTGGCATAGGAACAAGCTATATTCTTCGTGTCTTTTACTATTTGAATAGTTTCATTGAACTCTTCTTTTTTTAAATCTGTATACAAATCATAAATATCATATACACGACTAACAATTAGATCTCTATCCAAATCAAAATTAAATGTTTGGCCACATATTTCTGTAAATAAAGTAATCTTCTCATTTGTTGGCTTATTCTTACCAGTTTCAAATTGTGAAATTGTTGCTTCACTCACATCCATATTCTGTGCAACTTTTTTTATAGGAATCTTTTGCTCTGTCCGAATGCTCTTCAAAATATTTCCTATTAGTATACGACTAAACTTTTCTTGCACTATTGCTCACCTTTATTTCCGATGCACAATGATGGTTCATACTCATTTGAATCTTCATGTTGGTTCTCATCGTTATTATGCGTATTCTCAACCGGATTATCATCTTGCACACCATCTGCATAGATTTCAATAACGGGTGAGCCAAATACGCATAATAACAAAAATAAACTTGCTATTATTTTTTTCATTCCCTTTTTCCTCCTATCCCTAATTTTAATTCATTTTATATTTCATTCAATACGCAATATTTAATTAAAAAAACATAGTCTATTTAGATTATTTGGTAATATATGCTTATTATCTATCATATTATCTTCAATCGAGGCACTGTGATAATCATACTTTTATTTAGGATTAGCAAACACTACTCCACCATATATAGATCTTAATTGATCTAACGTATAGGATTTTGTTTGCCAATCCTTTTTTGCATCTTGAAATGTATTTGTAATACCATCAAGATTACCTTCTTGAACAGTAATGGTATTATCTTTTACTGCAATGACTATACCAACATGATTATGTCCAATAGCAGAGAACACTGCACCAGCTTTTGGTGAAGAAGATCGTTCAAATTTATCTGGATGTGCTGCTATCAATTCCTTCACACAACTGCTTCCATCACCGCTAAAACCTGGATCATAACCATATAATTCATAAAATCTTCCCCAAGCAAACCATGTACATTGTCCATATAATCCAGCCTGTGCATAAGGATTCTTTGTCACCCAGGCTTCTACATTATTAAAATTAGGATTTGTGCCTCCTCTAAAAGTAATCCCTACGTATCTCATAACATGATCAACGTAAGAAGGATCCCCATAGCCGGATACATTTAACTCTTGTTTTTTATTATCAGAAAACTGTTGTGCATTATATTTAGAATATCCACCAAAATTACGAATTGCCCATTCAATATAGCCAGAGCCATAATTATATCCTTGCAAAGCCAGATATATACGTTCTGTATCGGATGAATCCTTTACTTTTGCTTTCTTTAAACAATCAGAAAAAGTGTGTGTCCCTACTTCAATAGAATACTCAGGATCCGTAATTCCATTAGGTACTCTAGGATATTTTGTATTATACCCTGACTCACTTGCCTGCATTGGATCATTGCCTTTTCCTCCTGACTCCTGCATCATAATTGCCTGTAATAATGTGACATAATCCTCAATATCATATTCTTTTGCATATTTACGAATTGTATCTTCATACGCAATCACTTCATCACTTAGAGAAACAATTTCACTATTTGATCCACCATCCTGTGCCAGCACACTAAATGTTCCAATAAACAAAGTAACAACAAGTAATAAAATCAATCCTGTTCCAAAAGAAAAAAGTGTATTCATAGCTGATACACTCTTCTTAACCACTTCTATTGATGTTTTTATTACTTTAGTTGTACTCTTAACAGCCGGTTGTGTTACTACTTTATCTGCTATTTGTTTAATTTTAGAAGTATTTATTTTATTTACGACATGATGCTTAGCCTTAGACACATAAGTAATTCTTTGATTGCGTACCGGAATAGATTCGCTCATTGCCTTCTTATCTGTAGTTTTGAACTTATGCTCTCTATGCTTATGTTTAATAAATTTTGTAGCACGCTGCTTTGATTCTATAAACGTCTGCTTAGCAACTTCACTAACATTATTTGTAGCCACTACATTCGGATTCGTTTTAACAGATTTTTCTACCTTTTTATCTTCTTCCTTATTTCTTATGTGAATAGTTTGCTGCTTAATAAAATGATTCACATTCCCTTTAACATCCTTAGTCTTTATGGATAGTACTTTCTGTTTTGTCTTTATATCTTTCATCTACATCAACTCCTTTAATATCTTTAATACTTGCTTACTTTAATTGTTCCAAAACTTAGTTGATGTATTCGAAAATATCTTGTTCTGAATTAGCTGATACCTCAACATTTTATACATAAACAAGACTCATTAAATCTAATTTTTTAATGAGTCTTTTGTATTTATTGGACAATTATTTTTTATCTCCTGGCCTTGTAGTATTTAAATCATACAACAATCCTTTTGGCATCTTATTTACAAATGGAACTATAGATCCACCATATTTAATTAATCCACAGCCTATAGGAGCATTTGTAATATAGCTCATCTGTTCTTCTGAAATATTTAACAATTTAGCTAAATCTTCTCTATCATTTGCCGATTGATTTAACATGACAATAAACTCAGAATTGGATAACATACTAATTCCTTGCTGAGATGATAATAGATACTTAACATTCTGAGTAATTCCTGTAGGATATGCATCTCTTTTACGGAATTGTCTCCAGGCCGAAGCAAAGAATGTAGCACTTTCTTCATTCTCAAAAATAACATGAATCTCATCAATGAAGATATGTGTACGTTTCCCTTTTCTCCAGTTTTCATTTACACGATTGATAATGGCATCTGTAATTACCAATAGACCTAATGTTTTTAATTGTTTTCCCAAATTAAAAATATTAAACGATAAAATTCTAGACTTGATATCTACATTCGTTTCATGAGCAAATATATTTAATGATCCATTTGTAAATAATTCTAGTTTAATAGCTAAAGATTTAGCTTCTGGTTCATTTTGTTCCAATAACTTTTTATAAAGATGTTTTAACGTTGGTACATAGCCATTGGTTTTTGCTTCCTGGTAAACTAGCGTTACACATCTATCGATAATAGATCTGTCAATTGGTGTAATACCGCCATGATTAGCATCTAAATTTTCAAATACAGACATCAAAAATTGAGATTTATCGGCAATTGAGTTTCCACTATCGCCATATCCCTCTACCATTTCCATTGCATTAATATAATCCGTACTATTTGTACCAATACGTATGATTTGTCCGCCTAAAGCATTGATTATGGAATCATATTCTCCTTCTGGATCTGCAATGATAATGTCATCATCTGTAGATAAGATCAAGAATTCAATTTCTTCTTTTGTTAAGAATGATTTTCCGGATCCTGGAATACCAAAAAAGAAAGAGTTTGGATTCTGAAGCAATGCCTTGTTACAAAGAATAGGATTGTTTGTAATCGCATTTTGACCAAACCAAACTCCACCCTTTTGCATAATCTCATGTGCTCTAAAAGGAATGAATACAGCCGCACTTTCGGTTAATAAAGTACGCGTGATATTTAATTTGTTGACTCCTATTGGCAATACTGTTTGTAGACCATCTAATTGTCTTTTTGAAAAATACAAAGTTTCCAGTTCACAAACATATTTACGAGCTACCGCCTTCAATGTTTCTGTATCCTTATTCAATTCTTCAATAGAATCAGCTAAATGTACAACCGTAATGTTACAAAGCATCATTCTTTGATCTCGTACAATTAAATCATCCAGGAACTCCTTACACTCTTTGCGTTGCAATTCCATATCATATGGAATGATTGCTGAGAAGTTATTATTACGATTCTGTTTCATTTGCCAATCTGTAATATTCTTTTCAACACCAAGGAATTTATTTTCCACTTCTCGGACTGCCTCATCCGTTGGCACAGTAATAATATCCATTGAATACATCAAGTTTTTATTTAAATCACACAACTCCGATACAAATTCATCCTTAAGAAATCCAGGATAATTATTTAAATAAAGAACACGACCATATTTACCATCAAATTCAAAATACTTATTGTGGTATTTACACATTCTTGGAGTAATTAAATCTTTAAAAGAATGTCCTTTCCTAGCTAAATCGGATAAATCTAATTGGAATTCCTCCGTTTCTTTACGATAAAAGTCATGCAATATCTTCAAACGTTCTTCTGCATCCAATTCAATACAAGAACTTCCAAGTCTAGAAAATAAAGTTGAAAATTCTGCAGTTATGCGAGAAAAAGTAAATCTGGCTTCTTCTATATTACTTTTAAAAACTGTAACAGTAATATATTTTTCCTGGATAATATCATCACCTTCAGCTAATTTGGACAATAACATATCGTTGTACTCAACTCTATACTTATCCAAACCATCTTCCTTTAATAGAATTAAAATATCTTCTTTAAATTTCTTTATATCCACTTTTCGATTGTTAATGGTAATTTTCGTCATTACAGATGGATCAAAAGAATTTAGTAGATCACTATATGTTAAAAACAAATTGTTTTTATCTTCACCAGATGCAATCTTATAATTAATATCCAAAAATCTGTAACTCTTTGTATATCTGTTTCCAGAACGAAAAATACCATCCTTATAGACCGAATCTACTGGGATGGTATCCTGCACTGTCCTAGGCACTCTTATTCTTTCTTTGTTCTGCTTTTTCAATCTTTCGTAACTTTTTATCATGTACAATCGACTCCTTTCTTGATTGTTTAATCATTGGCTCAAAAAACTCATCATACAAGTTAAATGGTTTATTGATTAAATCTCTAGACGATAATAACAACGAATTAAATACCGTCTTAACAATATCTTCTGTATACATACCCTGAAATCTTATAAATCCAAAAGCAGCAAATGGCGCTGCTCCAAGCATACATATCCAGCTAGTTATTTCAGTTCCTAGCTTGTCATTCAACAAAAAGAAAATACCACAAGCTATCCCACAAGCTATAATAGAGAATATACTTTGTCGAAGAGATAAGCCAAAAAATATACTCTCCGTATAATCTCGTATTTCCTTATTAATCTTAATTTCAAAATTAGACTTCATCATCAAAATCCTCATGAATAATGTCCAAAGGGATAGATGATGAGAACATAATATTCTCCATAGGAATTACCATCTTCCCATTTCCTCTAACAATTACAACTCGATCCTCTTCATGTTGTAACTTATACATAACCCTATCTTTCATAGGTAAAGTTGAAGGTTCAACTATTTCAATTGAATCTCCTGTTTTTAGCACAATTGTATTTAATATATATTCTTTCATGTTACTTTCCTTTCATTGCCAAACAGGCATAATAAAAGCAGAGATTAACTCTGCTCGATATAGTGTAATTTAAATAATGCTTCATGTTTTATAATTTGATCAAAGAAATTATTTGGTTTGTAGTCAATTAAAATCAAAATAATCATTTTCTAACTTGCTTGCAAGCATATGCAAATTCGCTTCATAGGAATATATTTTTAGTCTTCATCAAACTCACCATTCATATACAATTTACCAAGATTATGACCTTCTCTTAACTCACGATCTGTCGCTTTGCATAACGGTGTTAATTTTCCACTTATTGAAAGTATAAACAATGTATCAGGACGCATAATTTTATTACTCATTAAATTTGTGTTGTGCGTAGTAAAGATAACCAAAGAATCTTTATATTTTTCTTTAATATATTGGATGATTTTTTCAGATAATTCAAAATGAAAAAAGGCATCAAATCCATCAAAATAAAGAATAGAACTTTCTTTGTTTGACATTAAAAACCGAATATAAAAATTAAACAATGACAATGTTCCACTAGATGCATTCTCTAAGAAGGCTACTTTTCTATTTTTAAATACAAAATAAAGCTCTTTACTACCATCTGGCAGTTTTTCCATAGACAATTTACACTCAATACCCATATAATTCAAAAAATCTTCTAAATCATTCACATTACGATCAAGTTCGTCTAATTCATTTCTTGATAATTGAATCAATGCAGTTGTAGGAGTAAATATTTGTGTTATTTTTACTGCATAATCATACATCTTGTTAAAAATCGAACTCTTTTCTACAGCACCATTATTTACTAACCAACGTACAAATGGTAATGATGGATTGGTATTTTTTTGATAGATTGTAAAAATGTCTGAATTATGAAAATAGTCTTCGCTTTTTTCTATAAATCTATTCTTATTAAAATCATAAGAATAGATGATTTTTCCATTTATATTTAATACTTCATTGGTTAAATTGAATAAATCTGTTTTCTGATATTCATATACCACTTTGTCTTTCTTATTGTTGAATAGGAAGGTATAAGTGAAAGTCGTAATCTCGTTATTAGAGTTCGCATTTGAAATAAAAGAATGATTTGATTTCATATCATTAGACATCGTTAATGTTTCTTTTAAATCACAAAGAGCTTTACTTAAATTTGTTTTACCACTTCCATTTTTACCATAAATAATCATTTTTCCAATCAAATCATTAGTAATACAATCTTGAGAAAACTTATATCCATTCACATCTGAAAAATCAATATCTAAGTCATCTTTAAAATTCTTAAAATTATTAACTCTGAAATGTTTAAGCATTGGCATCACCTCAGCTTCATTATAACCGTAATTTTTTTACGGTAAATAGATACTGTAATTTTTTTACAGATCAGAGTCATTTTCAATTTTGAGTATTTGGTATCTTCTTCTAAATAGATTTCTTCACAATTTCATTTATATCTTAATTATTAAGAAGTAAAAAATCACAAGCCCATCATTTCTTTGACTATACGATCACTCATTTTAATAGAACCAACTAAAACCAGCATATTAAATATCAGTTCACCGACATAGCTCCATACCATAGATACACTAGATGCTGTAGTATCAACTACTGGTGCACTAGACGCAAAGGCTGAAAAAATAATACAAGCAAGGACAATGATAGCTCCTTCTAAACATACTCCTGCATAGCTTTTAATAAACGTAAATGCCGTATTTTGTGTGCTTTCCCCTGCAGCTGCCGCAAGTGGGATTGGTGATATAGCTGTGTACATATACAATTTAAAGAATCTTCCATATACAGTTAAAATCATCACAAACGATAATATTGTAATGAATATAGATCCTAAAAGAGTAACTGCCCACAAAGGAATAGATTCCAAAAATCCTGTATTACTTACTGCATCAATGATTTCTTGTGGCAGTACGGTTTCACTTGATACACCTAATCCTGCAGTTTCAGTGATTGTTTGAATAATGCCTTGTACTATTTCAAATATCTTTGTCATTAATTCCATTCCGTACATCACCATTCCCCTGGCAATAATAAATCTCAAAAACAATTTAAAGGCCTGTTCCGGTCTTTTTACATCCTGCCAACTTGTGCAGGTCTTAATCAATCCCCAAACAAAGAAAAGCACAAGAAGTGCTAATCCAATTGCTTGAAGTGCTCCATGTATTTTAACTATGATTTGCCAAATATCACCACCTTTGAATGTTTCAGGTGATTCTGTTAACAACAGCCATATTTCAGCTAATTTAGAATTCCAGGTATTGATGGCACTAGTTAGGTTATCTATGATTCCACTCACTAGAAATCACCATCCTATCCAACAATAATATTCAAAATCTCTTTAGCAAAAGTAATAATAATTCCTCCAGCTACCGTCATAAAGCCGTTCGCTCTTTGGCTTGGATCATGACTTTTCAATGAAAGTCCAACCTGTACAATTCCAAAACCTAATAAAATCATTCCAATTGCACGAATAAGTCCAAACATAAATTCACTGAAGTTATTTACAACAGTAACTGGATCATTTGCTGCATAAACCGGTGTTGCAAAGTTTCCTACAATCACCAATGCAATATACGCAAAGAATAATACTTTTCTAATCGTTTTTATTTTCTTCATCTTCTTCAATCTCCTTTAAATAGTTTTCTGTTTCTTCTACATCCAATAATTCATACTCATTATTACTAAGAAGAATATTTTGCCAATCCTCAATAAAATGATTCACTTGTCCATGAATGTACGGTTCACGGCCTCCATCCATTGTTTGTTTAATACGAGGATGTTTTAACAGATTAAATTTTCTATCTCGAACAGGCCTTTCACCTTTCAAAAATAGAACAGCATAATTATTGTCCAATAAGCGAACTTCATCAGAAGTTAACAATTCCCTTCCAGTTCTCTGAGAATTTGTTGTGAAGCTTCCACTTCTTCCTTCTGATTTACCATACGTATTTGTATCAATTGTTGCCTTTCCAAGCTCCTTACTTATATATTCATGGGTACTTTGTTCATTTCCACCTAAATATAATTTAGAATCACAGTTTCCCATAATTGACTCCCAAGTATCCTTATATAACGCTTTGATCTGTGCCAGGTTCTGTAAAATAATGGATACAAAAATAAGTCGTGATCGCATTGTCGAAAGCAACTTATCAAACTCGTCTGGTAAAGCAACATTGGCAAATTCATCCATAATAAAATGTACAGGCACTGGAAGTTGACCGCCATGAACAAAATCTGCTTGATAATATAACATTTGAAATAACTGAGTATACAACATACCGATGACAAAATTAAATGTTGAATCATTATCAGGAATAATCGCAAATAAGGCTGTTTTTCTTTCGCCTATCTGCTCTAACTCCATCTCATCATATCTAGTAAGTGATGCAAGTTCTTCCAAGTTAAAAGCAGCAAGTCTTACACCAACTGAAATCAAAATAGATTTAGCGGTCTTACCTGCTGCCTGTTTATATATTTTATATTGTTTAAGTGCTAAAGAATTACTATCTATCGTTTCTAGACGCTTAAATAACTCATCCAACGGACTCTCATAATCATCTTCGTCTTCTTTTACTTCAGCATAATTCAGCATCTCCATTACCATCGTAAAGTTTTGCTCATCCTCCGGCGCATAATGATATAAATATAACATCAATGCTTCAAGTAATGCTGTTTCACTTTTCTCCCAAAACGGATCGTTTGTAGAAGATCCTTTTGGAGTTGTATTACGAATTAGATTTGTGATTAATTTCAATACATCCTTGTCACTTTGAATATAATGAAATGGATTATATCCCAATGATTTAGACATATCGATTAAATCAATGACTTTGATTTCATACCCCTCATCTTCAAGCATATGACCTACACTTTTGATAATTTCTCCTTTTGGATCTAATACTACATAGCTCGTATTACACTGCATAATGTTAGGCTTAGCATAATATCGAGTTTTACCAGCGCCAGAACCACCAATCACAACCGTATGAAGATTTATGTTTTTAATTTTTCCATGAATATCCATTCGTGTTTTTTGCGTAAATAACTTATTTTCAAAGAAATCCTTATTCGAATGTTTCTTTACTAAAGAACGTATATATCCCCATCTAGCTGATCCATACTCTTCTTTTTGTCTGTAATTCTTTTCGTTGGATAAGTAAATACCAATTCCTAAAACATAGATAATCAGGAATATTCCAATCGTTTTTAAAGAATTATCACACCATTGAAATTGAAAGGGATGATTCAATGCTTCACTTAGATAAGGTAGTGCATGAATGAGTCCTTGATCCATATATGGTGCAATCAAAACTGCAAACCATATTGTAGGAATGATTAATAAGCCTAGAAATAAATATTCGTCGTTCTTAGCATCTCTCATAGTGATCTTTTATTGATGGATGGTCTGCATCACAAACCTTTACAATAAGAGAATCTAAAAAATCATAGTTCTTATGAGCTAATCGCTGTTTATCTCTTAGATCAGCTAATGCCCTAACAATAATTCTTCTCTCTGTATCATCTACCTGAATTTCAATTATTTCGTCATCATTTTTCTTAAACCATTTTCTCATAATCGTTATCTCACTTTCTTTTTTGATTTTTTCTTAACTGGATACTTAGGTGCAGAAGATTTTAGGTTTTGCTGCTGTTTAATGTCCTTCAATTCCTTGCGAACAGAAGGCCTATCCGTAGTAGCTGTTAATCTTTTTCTTTCGACGGTTTTCTTCTTGTTTTCTTTCTTCGATGTTTTTGAAGATGGCTCGAACGGAGTACCGTCCTTGCTTGTCCGAGCTTTGTTGGGGTTTTCTTTATCATCCATTAGCTTTGACAATAAGGCATCATGCTCTTCATCACTAAGTGGTTTAGCATCATCTATACTCTGTTGTGATAATACAGATTCACGAATTGCTTTTGTGTCGATAGTAGCTAAATCAAACTTGTCTACCATCCTTGAGATTTTAGAAGCATCTTCTGCTTTTACCATAATATCCACAATTCCATCTGTATTATTCTTTTCTTTCAATACAGAATATAAAACTCCATAATGTTTTGCTTCTTCACAAAACTTTTTTAAATCCGAATGATGAATAGCAAAGACTTTTAACTCTTTGTCTGACTTTAACAAGTTATTTAAATTGGTTTTTCCTTTCACTTTTTTATTGTCTTTTAAAATAGCGTATAAAGTGACAGCCAAAGATCTTGCTGCCATGCCACCTGCTTTTAAACCAACTTCAGCAGCAACCTGTATACCTTCTAAGGTCATCTTCATCATTTGATCTGCAGTATCTGCACTGTTCATAAATTCAAGCTCCTTTCATATTCTTTTTGTGTTTGAATACGCTCATCTTCTAATGCATTCACCATTTTTAATTTATCTTGAATATCAGGAACTCTCTTTTCTATATCTTCACATATTTTGATTTCCTTTTTCCCATGTGCAATTTTAGAAGTTAACGTATCACGATCCATTTCTAATTGCTTTTTCAAATTTGGATCACGCGTTCTTTTAATTTTATTGTAGATGGATCTTCTTTGATTCATCCAAGATTCTATTTCTTTATTTAGAGATACTTTAAAAGCATGCACATCTTCTATTGTTTCTAGATTATGCTTGCCTACAAAAGTATTTTCATTTGTGATTTTATCCATGTATATCAAATCCTTTCTTAATTGTGGACTTGGATATTTCTGTCGTTTCCCTTTAGGTCGAATAATTCCTAATTCAAAACAATATCTAATATATAAAGCCTTGATTCCTTTTAATTTTGTATGATCACCACGATATTCTTTACATGGCACAATATCCTTAACTGGCTGCATTGGAAATAAATAATTGTTGTTGATTCGTTCCATGATATGTTCTTCATCATATCGACCATCACGAGCAAGTTTATAGAATCGAAACTTTCTTTGCGACTGTGGATGCTTTAAAGTCCAGTGCTTGCCAGTTAAATCAACTACATATCCAATATCTTCAAGTCCTGATTTCATTTGATCTAAAGTTCTAGCATACGCTAATACAGAATCCACATCATAACGAATAATCTTTCTAAAATAGATGCCGTCCTTTTTTTCTGCATTCCACTCTCCATAATTCATGGCTTTTCCTTCTGGTTTTTCAATAACATTCAAACCATGCTATTTACATATTGCATCATTCAATTCTCGGAAGTGATCAATATCTTTTTTTCGGTTATCATACTTCTTGCCATCTACCCAGGAAACTGAATTCACAACAAAGTGATTATGCAAATGTTCCTTGTCTAAATGAGTAGAAACAACAACTTCAAATCGATTTCCCCACATTTGTTTCGCCAATTGCACACCTAATGAATGACATTCTTCTGGAGTTACTTCACCTGGTTTAAAAGATTGGACTGCATGAAAGGCAAGTCTTCCATCCATCTTGTTATAGGATAACTTTGTATTCATCATTTGCTTTAGTGATGTACTAGGTTCGCAATTAATTCCAGTAATATATTCTTTCTCATTTGTTTTATATCCCTGGGTTGTATATGCCAACACTTCTTTTAATCCATCACTGAGTTCTTCTTTTGTCTTATCCGGATTTTCAATGTAGTTTAAAACTCTTCTCAAATCATCCTTTACTGCCCATATTTTTGTAATTGCCATACTTCCTCCATATTGATAGGTTGTCGAATAAGAATCATAATCTCATTGATCTGTTTTTGAAGCGCCTCATAATTTTCCACATAAACTGAATCATCCATTTTATTTTGTTTATAAACTGCTTCTGCTATTCCGTTTATACTCTCTGCAATTTGTCTTAGTACTTGGATTACTTCGACAAGCTCAACACTAGGTGCCGGTCTAGGAACCAAACCATTTATACACATACGTAAATAGGATTCTCTAGATTGTCCTGAATATTTCACTAATTCATTAAGATGATTCCATTCACTATCAGATAAACGAATGACAAATTGTTTATTTCTTTTCCGCATCTTTATAAAAAGCACCTTGTATAAACAAAATATAGAAAACTCCAATAATCAAACCACCCAGGAAACTTAATAAACTTATCGTTACTGTACTCATATTTAATATTCACCTCCACAAAAAAAGAGCTACCAACTCTTTTGATAGCTCAGGGTCTTAGGGATGTTCCCTAAATACTTGTCTTTGGATATCCAAAGACGTTGCTTGCTACAACTGTAGACATTAATTGTCTGCAGTCTTTTTCTTATCAGGTATAAGATCTGCTAGATCCTGATTCATTTTTTCTAACATTTCTTTTTTCTGATTTAGTAATTTTAAATTTGACGATAAGGTATTATTTTCTTCTATTAGAAATTTTATCTTTTCCTCATTTTTAATTTTTCTTTTTTCAATAAACGAAATTCGCTTAACGATATCTTCATATTTAATCATTTTCAATTCTCCAAATCTTAATGAAGTAATTGTGAATATCTCTGCTTATTGATTCTCTTTTCATAATCATCTGATTTCTCTAAAACATGATTATCCTTATCATAATGATATAAAATATCAGATAGCTTTTTATCTTGATCCATAAAACTTGGACCGTTCATCAGTAAAAGCATTTCTTTCAAACGATCTATATTCAATGTTGGAGAATCACATAATGCTAAACATTCATCTGTTGAAGAAGGAACAATATAAAGATCATGTCCTAATTTTTCAGCCAGATCATTCAAAACTCCGGAATAAAAAATTGTTGCTGTTCCATCCGTTCTATGTTCATTTGTCAAAACTACAAAATGCCTGTCTTCATTTTGCCATGCTTCTTGTTCTGGAACTCCCATCAGCAATGTTTCTAGTGGAATAATTTCTGGTTTCATCATATTTGGTGATGAAATCAATGCATCATTGTGCAACTGCGATACATCAATACCATAATGATCAAGCATTTCATTTGTAACTCTAGCTGAGCAAAATTGATCATCAGTTGTTTTAATCATCACTCTATATACAATCGCTAAATCTCCAATAACTGTATGTGGCTCCATAGATAATTCTTCTTTATTAGTTTCTGCATTAATTACATTCATGAATAAGAAATCTTTAACTGAATCGTAATCAAGTAATGCATTCACATCTTCTAAAACTTTATCATTGTGAATCATATTATTCGTCCTCTCCTTCTTCTAATTTTTCAAAATAAAAAGCCAATCTTTCAAGATTGACCGCATTAAAATCACACGTTTCTAAATCATTCATTATCAATATCCTCAACTTCTTGATACAAGCCAAAAAGCGGATCCTGTGTATCAACTTCGTCCACATCTTCTTCATAACTGTCAATTGCGTAAACAATATATTCTACAATATCACTAAACATATTTTGTTGTACTTGTTCTAAAGCTTTAATTCCTTCTTCATAAGAAACTGCATCCAAAATATTTGTAGAAGATTCTCTACGATACATATATTCTGTGATTGTGTCTTCTACAGTTTCAAACATTAACAATTGTGCCTGGACAATTTGTTTGTCTTCATCTTTTAAATTTGAATAATTATAAATTCTAGTGCTGTAAGTCATTCTTTTTTCCTCCTTTTGACTTAGGTTTTTCCATTTCCATCTCATCTAATTCAACAGAATAAACACGATCATTTTGTTGCTCTTTAAATATCTGAGCCATCAATTCACTATCATTCTTTGTTGCTTCGTATGAATCCAAATATGCATTATCCACTAAATGGAATTTTTTCTTTTGTGTTTTCTCACTTTCAACTAATTCTGTGGCCGTTATCTTTAATGCTGCTTCTTCATTTAGTTCCAAACTATCTGGGGTCTTATTTAAATCCATCAACAACAGTGTTTCATTAAACAAGATGGGTTCTTCTTCTTTTAATGTTTTCATTTGTTTAAACATAATATTTAAAAATTGTTTTTTCACTTGATCATTAACCAATACTTCTACCGGCTGATCTAAAATATCTTTATAATGCTTTGATGGCACTACGGTTGGTTGTTTTGTGTCTGGATTGATATATGCATAAGTCATACGACTAATATTTTCACAGACCTCTTTGATCTTCATTTTTTGAAATAAATCAAATTGTTTATTCAAATTAATCCACCTCTTTCTAAATTTGTGTAATAAAAAAGAGAAAGCGTAAACTTTCTCAAAAAGAATTATTTAATTTTATTTTCGTAATCTTGTAATTGATGATAAATACCATCTATAAAAACTATTGAATTTTCAATACGATACAACAAGAAATATTTAGTTTTATCTAAATTTAATCTTCGATATCCCTTGCTTCGAAGTCTAGAATTCAAACACAATTGAAATGACTCAGCAGAATTACTTAATACGAATTTTCCGCTTTCAACAGAAGCGATAAAATGATTTGCCGCTTGTTTATTACGCAAGTGAAAAAGAAGGTATTCTACAATAGAATCCATATCTTCCATTGCATTTTCAGTAAATATTACTTTATAATCCATATTTATTTCTAATGCTATCTATTGCTATATCCGCATCTATTACTTTTCCTTCTTTAGATTGAGCTCTAGAAGAGGCAAGTCTATCCAAAAATTCATCTTCTGTCATAATTTTCATTTCTTTTGTTTTATTAAATTTTTTAATTTCAAAAGGAATTCCATCATAAGCAACTGCTTGAGTTAAAAACATACGAATTGCACTCGTTGTATCTGTACCTAATTCCTTAAATAATGCATCTGCCTTAGATTTTAAATCATCATCCACTCTTACTTGAATAGTAGACATACAGCATCACCTCCATATTTAAATTATATGCAATTTCATTGCTATTGTACATAAAAAGTATTACTTATTAATTACAGTTACATTATTTTATATCCAATAGGATATGAATGATTCATTTGTCAAATCCATAAATCAGTCGATAGCAACAGACTTTTATGAATTAATTCATCATTTACATCTTTAAAGTTCATCGGATGATTATCAAAACATTGGTAATTGCATCTCGCAATCATCATAATCTTTTGTGTTGCACCTCTACCTACTTCATCATTATCCAAATTATCTTCAAAAAGTAATAAATGTTTTGAAGATATTTTGTAACAAAAAATCCTTCACCTAATGGCGAAGGATTTTACTTTCAACCCAACCATTTATATTCCGCATATTGGTCAGCGGTAAACTTTCAACCCAACCATTTATACCCCGCATATTGGTCAGCGGCAAACTTTCATACTAACTAACCAATTAGCTAGTAATGTACTTCTTTTTACAACTCTACTTTAGCAAGCGTACAAGTGATTGTCAATTTGAATGTTGATTCATATTTTTATGCTTACTAATTCCTCATTTACATCTTTAAAAATCACAGGATGATTATCAAAACATTGATAGTTACGTCTTGCAATCATCATAATCTTTTGTGTTGCACCTCTACCTACTTCATCATTATCCAAATGGAAAACAATAATTTGAACATTGGGATTTCTTTCTAAAAAGGCTTTTAATGCTATTGGTATATCAGCTTCCGTCTTTGCAGCTATCTTTTCACAAGCTCCGCCTAAAGATAAAAAATTAAAAGCCTTGTAATCAACATCCTCCATTTTTAATAATGTCATATAAGACAATAAATCAATAGCTGCTTCAAAAACATGAAGAACATTGCTTTCTTTATTTTGATAATTAAAGCTAAAAGCCTTATTACTTCCTGCATGTTCTAATTTAAAATCTTTAAATATATTTCGCTTAAATGCATAAGCAGGCATATCACCATCATACCCAACAAACACAGCATTTCGAAAATTTGCTGACTGATAAAGCATCCCTTTAGAAATAAAATAATCAACAATTTCTCTATCTATTTTTCGTGTTTCACACAAATAACGAATCACTAAATTATTGTTTTTATCTTTCTCAGGAAGCTCGAATGGTTTAGTTTCTTTTTTATGATAATACGTAACAACTGGATCACTAATATTCATTAAACTTGCTAAATAGTTACACGCTTCTTTAAAATCATATCCTTCTACAGCAATCAAATAATCCAATGCAGTCGTACCACCTACACCTTGTGACCACCAATACCACATTCCGTTTGAAAAGTGCAATGATTCATGTTCTCTATGAGAGTAATCCTTCTTTCCATTTTTTACTAATAATGAAGGATGATAGTTATTTAAATAATCAAATGCCGATAGTTTCCTAACATTTTCAAGAACCGATTTTCGAATAAACTTTTTGCTCATTTTTCCAACTCCTTTAGTTTAGGTGCCATCATTCCTATACCATTCTGTTTACAAAAGTTTCTTACAGCGTTTGGATTTTCTTTGACAGAAAGTTCTTTGTCTTCCGTATAAATAGTTTGCACTTTATACTTTTGATCAACAACATTTGTGAGCCATTCATGCATAAAATGATTCAGTTCTCGAACACGAGTTGAATCCCCATCTACTCTTTCAAAGTATTGAAGTGAATCCTGCTGATAGGTCTGTGGATATAGCATCCTGTTCTTTTTATCAACAGTAAATTCAACATCTGGATCAGCCATCACATCACCATTTAAAACATAGTTATGAGCCATAGCCAATCGATCATCACCAATAATTTCAATATTTAAATCCATATAATTAGGTGTTCCATATTTCATATAATATGCACTGTTTGTTAATAAAGGATTAGCTATTTTTTCGAATAGCTCATAGTTTCTTCTTTCAATCGAATGATCCATAAACCAGGATTGTTTTGGATCAAACTCCTCATTCATAAATGCATCATAACAAGCACTATGCAAAGCAAATTGATAGACTTCATTATTCTGATACAAATGATCTTGTACTTTATATTCTTTATTATCTGTCAAAAGATTTGATATTTCTTGATCAATCGTTTCATGAATATCTGAAGTTGTAATATTTGGATCCGATATAACATCTTTATACTGTTCCATCATGGATGCAATTTTAAGTACAATATCATGATTCAATTCTTCCATTTCCACTGGAGTAATATATTGATTTTCCTTTTCTAGCATATGCAAATTCTCCTTAAACACAGGTTCTATTAGTTCAATCAATTCGTGTGCTTTACTCTGAATGTTCACTAAAATAGATTTCAATTCACTATAATCCTTGTTAGCATAAGACGCGATATAACCAAATGAATATTCAGAAGTATCAATTCCAAAATGATCACAAATAACAAAAGCCAACGATTCTGCTTCAATTTCTCGTTGGCTTTGATTTTTATCTGTTTCTTTATGAAGTAAGCTGTGAGCATACTCATGTATTAATGTTTTTGCGGTTTGTAAGTCCTCTAAATCTTTATTAATGACAATCTTATCTTTCCTTGGTGAATAATATCCTTTAGCTCCAGTCATAAAACTAAGATTTTCAGTTTCTGTTTTAAATTCAATCGGTATTGTACATACAGACTGAATAGTTTGAATAATTGCTTTCACTTCATTACTAGAACCTGTCAAATCATGCACTAAAGATGGAAGAGGATCTCCTGAAGTTTGTGAAATATCAAAGACTGTCGTTGTCTTAAAATGAGTCAGATTAATTGCACGCATTTCCTGGACTGGATTTCCAAATTCATCCAAAATCACATTTCCATTCTCGTCGTGTTTATTCATTAATCTATCTTCTTTCGTTGTAACCGGAGCTAGAATCATCAATCCTTTTTCACCCTTATTTACATGACGATTAAAATTTGTCTGCCAAGCACGATATCCAGCTACCAAACTAGCCTCCGGTTTCTGTGACAATATTAATAAGGTATTATTCAAAGAATAACTATGAAACTTACTTAAACAAGATAGATACTGTTTAAACGATTCAGAAGAATAAACATCCTTTACTCCTTGCTCAATCATTGAAAAAGCCTGTTTAGTTTTCTCATCTTGAGATTTAAATTCTGCCATAACATCACCATCCTTTCTAAATCAGGCAAAAAGAAAAGCACTAGCTGAAGTGCTAATGCTTGTCGAAGCTCAGGTAAACCTAAATTGTTAATTGCTTTTATAATGATAAACCAGGTTGTTTCATCACAAATATCTAAATCATCATAGTTTTCATTCCATTCTTTAATGTAGGATATATATTATGGATAAACTTCTTATATTCCTTTTCAGTTAAATCAATATTTGTTTCACACTCTAAATTAGTAAGAGAATCAATATAAGTTGCGATGAATCGATTTTCTTTCTTCTCGACAATGATTTTTTGATAACCTTGATGAAATTCACCAATTTTAAATTCAACACAAGTAGTTTCAGCTTCATCAACAGGCAAGAATGAATAATAAACATCTTGATTACAATAGAAACAATGACGAGATGCAGGAGGAATCATCTTTTCGCAACCTGCAAGATATACTCTCTGTTCATCAATATCTTTTTGAAGTTTGTCATCCATTACAGGAAAGCCATAAATGATTTGTGCTGTTTCATGTCCACAATGAGGACAACGTATATGTGTCAAATAAAATCACTTCTTTCTAGGAAACTATTTAATTTTCCAATATCCGCTAAATCCATGTCCCACATATTCAATTTGATCATTTTCTTTAATGAGGCGTCGAACTGTTCTTAAACTGACGCCTAATTTTTCGGCCATGATTTTTGCACTGATTTTATTGTTTTCTTCAATCATGTTCATTATTAGTGTATCAAAATCTTGAGTGCCATCTTGAGTGCCATCTTGAGTGCCATCTTGAGTGCCACGATAATTTAAATTTGGCATAATAACAGTAAATTGGTATCTATCGGATCTGAAATAGGGTTTCTTTTCATCAGTATAGTTCACTTGAAAAGCATAATTATCTAAGATTTTTGCAAATCCACTGCCTTTACGTTCCATATATCCAAGCCGATTAAATACATCTGCTAATACTGGATTTCTTCGAGTAGATGGTACAGTTACGGGATCTCTTTCTTGGATGTTAGAGCCATCTGGCATGCCACCTGGAGAATAAATTTCCAAACGATCATCATAAATATCAATGTGAACTTCACTGCCATTAATCAAATAATCTCTATGTGCTATCGCATTGACTAATGCTTCGTGGTAACTACGTTCAACATATTCTGGCATTTCTTCTCTAGAATTTGCTGTCTTTTTCCACATCATTTTGGCATTTCTTTTAATGAAGGCTTCACCATTGTCTATTAAAGAAATAACACTGCCTTCATATTCAGCATCATCTAATGCATCGAAAGTACCTCCGCTTTTATTCAACCCATTCCAACGTGTACAAAAGATTCTTGAATAACGAATTGGACTTTCATCCGCAATTAAAGCACCTGCATTTGTAAGATAACCATCTTCGGTTGCTAGTCCAAATGAAACAAGATCTTTTTCGTCAAAACTATTACCCGTCCATTTTTTATATCTTTCTCTAAGTTTAGAAAAAGCATAATCTTCAACTTTATACATTGAATTTTGAGAATCAAAAGTTGTGTTACGGCCTCTTAATACAAGACGTTTTAATTCGATAGGAGACGCTTTTACACTTTCATTACCAATACGAACATAAGCTTCAAGTAATCCGTCTCCTGAATAATAGTAAGGTGTTTCTTCTCCTTTGAATACCTGAACAATTAAAAGAACATTTCCGTCTTCAGTATGAAAAGAAATTTTAAACTCTGGAATCGGATTTAATCTTGTTTTAATGATTTCGCTGATAAGTTCAGCATCTTTATCCGGAGTTTCTAAACCAACGATTTGATTATCATCTGAAATTCCAAAGATTAAGAAACCTCCTAAAGTATTCGCAAAAGCACTGATGCTTTTACACCAGCTTTTAGGTTTTTTAACTTCTAATTTTAACTTTTTATCATATTCTGTTGTTTCACCAATTATATTTTTAATTTCCAAGATATCCACCAACCTTTATAAAAATTATGACATAGAATTCTTTTAACAATCAAAAAAATACTATAAAGCAATCAAAATTTCATAGTAAGAAAGTAAATATTATTGCTACGTGTAGCTTTTTGCCTGTTCCATCCAATAAGAACGAATTCTTTCTATCATATCAATACAATCATTTTGCGCAGTAGTTGCATTACATTTTTTCATATCACTGAAAGTATGTCCGCACGGTACAAGATCATTATCTACATAACCGCCACTAACCCCAACAAGCCATGAAGTAAATACACTTCTCTTAAATTTAAAAATATAATAATGCATCTCATACAATTCAAATTTTTTAACAAATTCAATTTTAGATGGCTTTTTACCTAATTCTTGCGAATCTGATAACCATTCCACCATATTCATTTGAGCCACTTCTTGTTGTTTAATGTTCATTATTTTATCAATCCATTCATCCACAAACTGAAATTTATGGTGTTACATCGGTGTTCCTACTTCAATCAAATTACCGTCCAAATCATAAAAACGAATTACTTTTTGTCCCCAACTATGTGTCATAAGTTTATTAACATATTGAATTGAGGGATAAGACCGTTCCAGCTTTTCAACGAATGCTTCTATATCTTGTTCTTCAAAATATAATTCACAAGAATTACTTTTAGGGATAATATCCTTTCCTAAAAACTTTTTCCAAATTTTTTCGTCTTGAAGCACAAGTCCTTCCGTTAAAATCATGTTACCGTCATTGTCAAGTACCAAATCAAGACCGAACAGGTCATTGTAAAATTGTTTTGATTTCTCAATATCTTTAACAACAATTAAAATGTTCTTTAATTTCATTGTCTAACACCTCTAAATAAATTCTAATTTATCTAGCTAAATAATATCATACACCTTAGTTTTAAACATTAGCTATATTAACCAATTTAGCTAGAATTACAATTCTCTTATTGTTACCTCTTGTATCACAAGTAACCAATGTCATTAATCGATCTTCTTTATTTACTGAAACACCAGTTTTATACAATCCCCTATTAATGGAATCTGATATAAATGAATTAAATGAATTTGTTGAATCCCATTCTGTTTGAGTAAATTCTAAAGAATCATTCAAGTCGTTTAAATCAATATTCATGACTCCAAAGATCTGATATGTTCTAGTTTCATCTTCAGTGATGAATTTAAATGTATCATGCTTTTTATAATAGTTTTGATCTATATAACTCATTAAAGGTGTAAAAATAATGTTATCCCATTTACTCGAATGACCATAGATTACAACGTTTTTTGAATCTATATTCCCATCTGCCGATACAAATGGTATTCCGGCATTGGCATATTCTTTGTTGATATTCTTACGAACATAATAATCATTATTTTGGGTTTGTACAATCGGCTCATAAATAATTCGATCATCAAATTCTAAAATACCAACAACATCTTTATTTGTTTTTTTCAACAAAGATAAAGAAAGCTCCTTTTCAGAAGCTTCCTCATTCTCTTTATTTGATTCTTTTTTATTCGTTTTTGTTTCTACATAATAATCCGAATAGTCATAAGATTTCTTTGCAGTAATCTGATTGTAGATAACTCCACCAATCAATCCCACTACAACCAGTGCAGCTGCTATTTTTATTCTTTTATGTTTCATACTATTTATACCCCTGTATTTGGAACAACGATACGTGCATTTTCAAAATAATAAATGATTGTATCCGTATCCTTATCACCTTCAACTTTATAAGCTTTGGATTTCTCGGCTAACTGATAAGAAGTAGGCGCTTTGATTTCCTTGAACTCATATTCATGGCCGTAAATGGCATCCGCTAATACTGCTTTTCCATCTTTGATCACATGTTTACTAACCTTGTCATCACCAACTTTACGAGAATAATAAATTCCATCATCTACATCTAAGATGATTTGTGGTACTACGTCAAGAAAAAGGACTCATAAAATAGATAAATTTTAAATTCTAATGTTTTGAATAATAATTATTCTCATATTGATTTGGTGATTCATAACCGCAATGGCTATGGATTC
>NZ_JACRWH010000032.1:0-23362 GCF_014306155.1 Holdemanella hominis
AGTGGTTAACTGTCGATAGATTTGTTTAGGAGTTCCTCTATGTCATCAATCTAAAACTGAATATTTTTAGAATATGAGTGTAATTTTGTCTTGACAAAGGTCACTTCATAACAGGTGATTCAAATGTTAGAGAAGCGTGTAGAAACTATATCGGATGATCGTTGGAAGAAAATAATAGAAGATTTTCAAAAACTACATGAAAATGAAGAACGGATCGAACGACAGCTTGAACTTGAAGAAGCTCAAAAAGCAAAGGAAGAAGCAAAAAAGGCTTTACAAGAAGCGAATAAATTAAAACAAGAAGCTAATAAACAAGTAGAAGAAGCCAATAAACAAACTGAACTTGAAACAAAAAGAGCCGACGTAGCAGAGAAACAGATTCAAGACATGATCCTTCGCCTTTCTAGTACAATGGATGTAAAAGCCATGGCTATACTATTGAATATGTCTGTGGATGAAATTAAAAAGTATATATAAAAAAAGAAAAGTCACTATTTGTGACTTTCTCTGTTTTCTAGACTGGCCTTAACTAAACCCACAAATAATGGGTGTGGACGGTTGGGTCTAGATTTAAATTCAGGATGATATTGTACACCAATGTAGAATGGGTGATTCTTATACTCAATGGCTTCAACCAATTGTTTATCCGGACTTGTTCCGACAATCATCATATCGTTACGTTCAAATTCAGAACGATATTCGTTGTTGAATTCATAACGATGACGATGTCTTTCATCAATCATATCTTTTTTGTAGCAAGACCAAATATTTGTATCGGCTCTTAATGAACATGGATAAGATCCTAAACGCATGGTTCCACCTTTACGAATATCATTACTTTGATCTTCCATGAAATCAATGATTGTATGTTTACTTTGTGGATCAAATTCAAAAGAGTTGGCATCCTTTAAACCTAGTGCACCGCGAGCAAAGGCAATGGCTGCAATCTGCATACCTAAACAGATACCTAAATAAGGAATTTGTTTTTGTCTTGCGTAAGAAGCTACACTGATCATACCTTCAATACCACGATCTCCAAAACCACCAGGTAAAATGATTCCATCAGTATCTTTAAAGACTTCATCTAAGTTGGCATTTTCTAAGCCTTCTGAATCGATCCATTGAATGTTGACTTTGGCATGATTTTCAAAACCACCATGATACAAGGCTTCACTGACTGATAAATAGGCATCGTGTAAGGCCACATATTTACCAACTAAGGCAATATTTACAGGTTTTGTGCTTGCCTTAATGTTGTCGACAACTTGTTGCCACTCACTTAAATCCGGTTTACGAACTTCAAGACCTGTCTTTTCACAGACGATATCCGCAAGATTTTGTTCTTCTAACATAAATGGTACTTCATATAGAGAAGGAAGTGTCTTATTTTGAATGACACAACGTTTTTCAACATTACAGAATAATGAAATTTTGTCTAATACAGACTGCGGAATGGTTTCATCACAACGCGCCACAATGATATCTGGATTTATGCCATAAGACTGTAATTCTTTTACGGAATGTTGAGTTGGTTTTGATTTATATTCCTGTGAACCCGAAATATAAGGGATGTAAGTGACATGGATGAAGAGACAGTTTTTACGACCAACCTCTAAGGCAACCTGACGAATGGATTCTAGAAATGGTAAGCTTTCAATATCGCCAGTCGTACCACCAATCTCGGTAATTACGACATCGGCAGCTGCATGTTCTCCTGCACGAATTACGAAACTTTTGATTTCATTGGTAATATGCGGAATAACTTGAACGGTTTCACCAAGATATTTTCCATCACGCTCTTTATTGATGACATTCCAATAGACACGTCCAGTGGTAAGATTGGAATACGTGTGTAGGTTTTCATCAATGAAACGTTCATAATGGCCTAAATCCAGGTCGGCTTCTAATCCATCATCTGTGACATATACTTCACCATGTTGGAAAGGGGACATTGTTCCTGGATCCACATTGATATAGGGATCAAGCTTTTGACTTGTTACCTTGTAGCCGCGGGACTTTAAAAGACGGCCAAGACTGGCTGCACTGATACCTTTACCTAGGCCAGAAACAACACCTCCTGTTACGAAAATGTACTTTGTACTCATTTGTTTCACCTCTACTTTTTTCTTTTAACTCGTGAATTTTACACCTATGAAAAAAAGATGTAAATAAAAAATTTAAAAAAATGATTTTCAATGTAAAAGATAGTATAATAAATTCGATTGAGGTGGTTTTGATGAACCTACATGAAAAAGAAAAAATGTACCAAAGACTCATTATTTTAACCTTATTAATCTGTATGGTTATCTATTATTTTGAAAAAATCGTTGATTTTTTGGCATGGATTGGTGCAATGTGTCTGCCATTTTTATTTGGTGCAGGACTTGCCTTTGTGTTTAATATTATATCGAACAATCTCATGTGCTCTTTAATCAAATGGTTTGATATTAAAGATACAAAAATTAAAAGAGTCTTATCTAACATTTTATCCATCTTCATTGTGTTTGCTGTATTTGCCGCCTTTGTCGGTATTGTCATACCTAAGATTCTATTTTCGATTCAATTGTTGATGTCAAACTTCCCACAAATGATCTATGAATTCTATATATGGCTTTTAGATATCACAAAACATGTAGATGTAGTGCACAACTTTTTACAACACTTAGATATCAATGCCTTTAGTACATTTGCGATTGATAATGTGAGTAAAAAAATCAGTTCCTGGCTTGTATCTGGAGGAGCCAATGATATATTTGGTTCCATTTTTATGATTTTATCCACTACATTTTCTTGGTTTGCGCAAGCCTTTATCGCAATCGTATTCTCGTTTCTATTGTTGTTTAATAAAAAACAAGTGGTTCGTGAAACAAAATCTTTATTAAAGGCCTATCTTCCAGAAAAGGATTATGAAAAAACACGCCACGTATTAAAGCTGATCATTCGTATTTTTACAAGTTATGTAGGCGGAACCTGTTTGGAATGCTTGATTTTAGCCAGTTTAGTTACTGCAGGATCTTTGATTATGAAGATTCCATATGCATTTTTAATAGGTCTAGTCGTTGGTATTGGAGCTCTTGTGCCAATGTTTGGCGCCTTGGTTGCAGCTCTATTATGTACTTTCTTTCTTGCGATAACATCTCCAGTACAAGGCTTTACATTCATTATTATGTTTATTTGTATTCAACAAGTTGAAGGAAACTTTATCTATCCGCACGTCGTTGGTAAGTCTGTAGGCTTTCCGCCTGTGTATATCATTGTGGCCATCACCATTGGAGCCAATGTAGCAGGTATTATTGGAATCATCATTTTTATTCCAATTTGTTCATGCATCTATCAGCTGGTAAGTGAAGATGTGTTAACTAGGCTTCAAAAAGTGAAAGAAGTATCCGATTAATTTGACATAAATGATGTCTATTTAAGTTGTATCCTTTGAGTATAGAAAGAAGGGTACAATATGAACGCAGAAAAAAGATTAGCTATGGATTTATTAGATGCTGTATGGAAAGAAGATGTACAAGGAGTTGAAAACTGCCTAGAACTTGGAGCAAGTCCAAGCTGGGTATTTAATGGATATCCTATCTTGATGCATGCCATCAGCATTGGAAATGAAGAAATTGTAAATATTTTAATTGATGCCGGAGCCATTCAGAAACAAGAAGCTTTAGGCTTTGCGCTTGAAAGAGGGATTGGTCAAATGATACGTCCACTTGTATTTCGTGGTATTGTTCCTAAACATTTTGAACCAAAAAAAGGCTTTGGCTACTATCCCCAAAGATTTTGCAGCACGCACTAAAAGGAGATAAAAAATGAATCGAACAAATCTATGCATTCGCATGTTACAACTATTAAAGGCAAGAGGGAAAATGAACACAACACAGCTTGCGACAGAACTTGAAGTCAATCCACGTAACATTCGTGAATTTAAAAAAGAGCTTGTATTAGCTGGATATAATGTAGAAGAAGTAAAGGGACGTTATGGAGGATACATCTTAAATGATGAATACGATCTTCCTGTCACTATTTTTAGTGACGAACAAAAGGATGCTTTGGTTCAATCCTATAAGTTTATGCGTACACAAAAAGACTTTAAACCCCTTCCACTATATTGTGATGCGATGGATAAGATTATTTCGACAAGCAAGATTTCATCTAACGATTCCTTACACTATATGTCCAATTCTATGGAATTAGACGAAAAGATCTCCCACATGATTGATAAGACGCAACAAGCCATGAACCATGGTCTTTGCGTTCTTTTGTCGTACCAGTCTTTACAGGATGAGGCCCCTAAACAATTTGAGGTTGAACCCTATGAAATCATTCACTACCATAAGTCGTATTATTTAATTGGTTTTTCTTTATTAAGAAAAGACTATCGCATGTACCGTTTTAGTTCGCAACGTATGTTTTCATGTGAAATTTCATCGAGACACTTTATTCGAGATAATCACTTTCATTTAAGCAACTACATCGGGGAACATTCTTTGATTCCTTTAGATTTAAAACTTGTGTCAGTGAGAGTTTACCATGAAAATAATGGGCTTCGTTTATTTAAAGAAAAATATTGGGGCAATAAACTACAAGCCATCAATAAACAAGAAGCGTACACAGACTTTGAGTTCTATACAGACGACATGTCAAACTTGTATCAGTCTTTGTTTTCTATGAGTGATCAAATGGAGATTTTAAATCCTGAAGATGTAAAAATTGCTTATTTGTCGCGTGTTCAAAAAATATTAAATGCGTATAGGGATGAAAAGAATTAAAAATTGAAGTACAATAGATATGGTGAATTTTTTATGTTACATGTATCAGATTTAATGCGTGAAATGAAATGTGACTGTTTTTGTTGGAACAGCGCCCACAATTCACTTCACCAGGAAAGTTTTTATAAAATGGATTGTCCATTCTCCGATCTATGGCGAAATTATTTAAATGCGAATGAGTGTGGCTTAGGTCATTCCATGGATTCAAACGAACAATCTTTAAAATTATTAGAAGAAAACGAAGTTGTATGTTTTGCACGCTTTGAATATAAGGAGTGTCGTACAAAGATTCCATATCTAAAAAAATTAGAGGATGGATATATGGCCGTGTATCCACATTTGAGTGCGTATCCTAAAGAAAATGAAGCATTGATCATGAAGGTCAATCAAATGATTCTTTCGCATTGTGGCGTTGACATTGTCGAAAATCGCATTGCCTATTTAAATAAAGAATATGTTCGTCAGGATGCGTTGGATTTAAATGAACTGTTATGTATCAGCGACAAACTATTCAATAAGCGTAACCACTTATCGAAAACAATTGCCGAATGTATGGATGAAGTGGAAGTGGATTTGGATAGTTGGATTGAAAGAACAAAAGAAATTTTAAATCGACCAAGTGTTACGCCAGTACGCACAAAACAATGTACAGCTTTAAGAAGGTGCAACTATTATTCTGTCTGTTTTGATGAATCTAATGAACCAGACGACTCGATTTTATTCTTTACAACCAATCAACATAAGCTGGATGCGTATGATCGTGGTATTCGTCATATTCATGAGTTGCCATTGAATCAAATTGAAGGATTCCGCCTTCAATATGCGCAATATATGGCTAGTAAAACGCAAAAACCATTTATGGATCGTGCCGCTTTACAGGTATGGATGAAACAAATCAAATATCCAATTTCGTATTTGGATTTTGAATGGGATACCTTTGCGGTGCCACCCTATAAGAATATGAAGCCTTTTGACGTATTATGTTTTCAATATAGTCTTCATGTAGAAACTTCGGATGGAAATTTAACTCATTATAACTTCTTTGAATCCAAAGATTGCCGTCGCCATTTTATTGAACAATTGATCAAAGACCTTCCTAAAACGGGAACGATTCTTGTTTATAATATGGAGGGAGCTGAAAAGCTGAGATTGAAACAATTAGCGAGTCAATTTGAAGAATATAGGGAAGAATTAGAGTCAATTTGTTCAAGAATGATTGATTTATCAAAACCATTTGAGGCAGGACTCTACTACAATTCAAAAATGCGTGGTCATTATTCATTGAAGAGTATATTGCCTGTATTCTCAAAAGATGTTTCTTATCATGATTTGGATATCCAAAATGGTTTAAATGCCGTGTTTGCGTATCGTACATATGATGAGAAGGACGAAGAAGAGAAAAAAGAAGTAAAAGAAGCTATTTCAACATATTGTCAGATGGATACATATGCAGAATATGTTGTATATCATGGCTTGATCAAGGAGGTAGAAAAAGATGCCTAATATTATTACTCATACTTTATTTGCACAGGAAATCTTTGATAAGGTGGATGAAAACACGCATGATTTATTTGAACCTAGACTTCACTTATTGGAAATTGGTTCGAATGGCCCGGACTTTTTATTCTTTCATGGTATGAATCCAAAAGATTTTTTTAAAAAGAGTGATTTACGTGTTTCAGGAAGTATGTTTCATGCGGGTCATGTGAATGAATTTTATCAAAAAGCTTTGATTTCCATTCGTAATGAAACAGATGAAGAAATAAAGAAAGATATGATGACTTATGTTTGTGGACATTTATGTCACTGGGCATTAGATGCGACAAGCCATCCATATGTGTTCTATCGCACGGGAACTTGCAAAGGCAAGAGTGCATGGTACCATCATCGTTTTGAATCGTTGATTGATGCGATCATGTTGAAGGTGAAAAAAAAATGTACGATTGAAGATTTTAAATTCTATGAAATCAGTGATGCATCTAAAGAAGAAGCTCGTGCCATTGCACGTATTTATGTGCCTGCGATCCGTCAGATTCTAGGTCTTGAAATCAAGCCTCATCAAATCATGGAAAGCTTGAAGGATTGGCACTTTATTGAATCCTTATTCTATGATGCTTATGGAGATAAGCTAAAGGCACTTCAAACATTAGAGACTTTCACCAAAGCCTACAATTCATTGTCTGGATATATCGTACCTAATGAGCCGGATGATCCATATGATGTAATGAATTTATTACATACACGTTGGGTACATCCAAGTGATGATACATTGGTTTCAACAGAAAGTTTCTTCGACTTATACGATAAAGCCCAACTTCTTGCGATGGAGGCAATTCGCTTATTCTTAGCAGCATGTGAAAATCCAGATTTAGATGGTGATTTATTAAATCTAATTCAAGATCGTAACTATAATTTGGGTACAAATGATCGCAAGGAAATGATAAATTTTGATTTAATTTACGAAAAATAGGTGGAAGGGTTTACAAGTTTACAAATTAGGCGTATTATAAAGATGGTAAGAGAAAGAAAGTATGGCTCACCTTTCGACTCAATATCCATCTTGTGTGTATATATCCTTCCTTAAAACACATAAGAAATTACTTTGTCGATCCTTTCGATGAGAGAAAGCACTTCGGTGCTTTTTTTCTTTTTCTTGACAATTTTTTTGCGTGATATAAAATAATTTAGGTTATACATACAATTTAAAAGGAGTTAATAAACATGATTAGTTCAAATGATTTAAAACCAGGTCTTACAATTTTAGTGGATGGCGAAATCTATACGGTTTTAGAAGCATCACAAAATAAAACAGCTCGTAGTGCCATGGTTGTTAAGGCGAAAGTTCGTAATGTTCGTACTGGAAGTAATGTTGAATTGTCTTGGGGTGGTGGCGAAAAGGTTGAACCAGCTCAGATTGAAAAAAGAGAAATGCAGTATTTATATGATACAGATGAAGCTATGGTATTTATGGACAATGAAACATATGACCAGGTTGAAATTCCTATGGATCGTTTAAAATGGGAAAGAAACTTTATTGTTCCAAATTCAAACGTAAATATTTCTAGCTATGAAGGTGAAATCTTAGGTGTTATTTTACCGGATAAAGCAACATTGAAAGTTGTTGAATGCGAACAGGCGGTAAAGGGAGACACAGCTACAAGTGCTAGTAAAAATGCTGTATTAGAAACTGGATTAGAAGTTAAAGTTCCTTTATTCATCAACCAAGATGAAATGATCGTTGTCAACACAAACGACGGAAAATATTCAGGACGTGCAAAATAGGCAATCGCCTATTTTTCTTTTTTTGCCAGATAGTGTATAATAGTAAGGAATGTTTAGGAGGTACTTATGACTCAACTTTCAAGAAAACAAAAGTATCAAGAACTTAGAGATCGTTTAGATGAAGAAACAACTGCTGCTCAAGCGCAGCCAGTGAAACTACAAAGATTATCGCGTGTAGATAGTGGCTCACATGCCAACAAACCATTGTATCCACATGATACAGTGCGTGTTTCACCTACTGTAAAAGAAATGCCTACATCTCCAGTGATGGAAGATCTGCTTGGAGAAGTGAAGCAATATAATATTGATAATGGTAACCGTATCACAGATGATACACAGATCAATATTTTAAAACAGTTAGACACAACAAGTAGTGATACAATGAAGAGAAATCAACATGTGATTCCTATGGATACAGATGATGAAGATTTAGGTTCAACAATGAAGATTTCAAAACCAAGACAAACAATCACTCGTCAAGAACCTAAAGAAGAAAAAATCGTTCTTACAAGTCAGGATGTAGAGGATGCTAAAAAGCCATTGGATGATGAATTGGATTTGATGTATCTTTCTCATGATGATTTTGATAAAACGGAAGAACAACCTAAAAAGGATAAGAAGAAAAAGTCAAAGCGCAAAAAAGAAAAGCGTGATGAACTTGAATCTATGCCTAGCGCAAAAATGCGTATGAAAACTTCTGATTTTGAAAAGGCTAGTAGTCATAAAGAAAAGAAGAGCTCAGAAATCGTATTGAATGTCGTTTTAGCTATATTGATCTTAGCTTTAGTTGCGATCATCGGCTATTTAGTATGGACATTTAAGAATATTTAATGAGGATGGACATGAAAAAAATTAATATTGCGATTGATGGCCCTAGCGGGGTCGGTAAAAGTACGATTGCGGATATTGTTGCAGAAAAGTTAAATATGCGCCATTTAGATACGGGTGCTATGTATCGTTGTGTGGCGTATAAAACTTTAAAAGATGGAGTCAATATTCAAGATGAAAAGGCAATGTCAGATTTGATGGACACAATTGACATTCATTTTGATGAAGATAACCATGTATATTTAGATGGGGAAGATGTATCTAAAGAAATTCGTATGAATAATGTATCTATGCAGGCTAGTAAAACAAGTCAGCTTGGTATTGTACGTAAAAAATTAGTGAATCTTCAACAAAAAGTATGTGCCAATAAAGGCTTTATTGTAGATGGTAGAGACATTTGTTCTGTTGTTTTGCCAGATGCAGAAGTAAAAATCTTTATGAGTGCATCGAGTAAGGCTAGAGCCCAAAGAAGATATGATGAGTATATTTCAAAGGGAATCGATGCTGATTATGAAACGATCTATCAGGATATTGTCGCAAGAGACTATCAGGATATGCATCGTGAAATTTCGCCTTTAGTAAAAACAGAAGATGCGATTGAAATTGATACTTCTGATTTAACAATTGATGAAGTCGTTTCAAAAGTATTAGATATAGTTGGATAATGTAGAAAGGGGACCACAATATGATTCGAGGTACTGTGGCCATCGTAGGTCGGCCAAACGTCGGAAAATCAACGATATTCAATCGATTGATTGGACAAAGAAAGAGCATTGTAGATGATACACCCGGAGTAACAAGAGATAGAATTTATGGTGAAGTGGAATGGCTGACACAAACTTTTCGCTTGATCGATACGGGTGGTATTCAAATTGAGGACCAGGCATTTGCCCAGGAAATCAATATGCAGGTAGATATTGCGATTGAAGAAGCGGATGTCATTATTTTCTTAACTTCTGCCAAAGAAGGAGTAATGACAGATGATACAATTATCGCAAGAAAGCTGCAAAAGTGTAAAAAGCCAGTTATTTTAGCTTGCAACAAAGTGGACAATCCAGAAATGCAGATGAATGTATATGAATTCTATGCGTTAGGTCTTGGAGATCCAATTGCGATTAGTGGGGCACATGGCATTGGACTTGGCGACTTGTTGGATGTCGTGATGGAAAAACTTCCAGAAAAAGATATCGCTCCATATGAAGGAATTACTTCATTCTGTTGCATTGGACGTCCTAATGTTGGAAAATCAAGTTTGGTTAATTCCATCTTAAAAGAAGATCGTGTTATAGTATCCAATGTAGAAGGTACTACGCGTGATGCGATCGATACGCCATTTTTTGTGGATGATAAAGAATATATGATCATTGATACGGCAGGTATTCGTAAAAAAGGTAAAATCTATGAGAATATTGAAAAATATTCGATCTTACGTGCTTTAAGTGCAATTGATCGTAGTAATGTCGTGTTATTCTTGATTGATGGTGAAAAGGGTATTCGTGATCAAGATAAGCATGTGGCTGGTCTTGCGCATGATGCTGGTAAAGGTGTTATCATTGTCTACAATAAGTGGGATACAGTTGAAAAAGATGAGAAGACCATGTCAAAGATTGAAAAGGAAATTCGTGCTCAATTCTTGTATTTGAATTATGCACCTATTGCGTATACTTCTGCACTTACTGGAAGTAAAGTGAATCAATTGATTCCTTTGATTGATCAAGTGCATGATGCATGTACATTGCGTATTCCAACTAATGTATTAAATGATGTCATTTTGGATGCACAGATGATGAATCCGGCAAAACCTCACTTGGGAAAACAATTAAAGATTTATTATGCGAGCCAAGTTGCGGTTGAGCCACCGACAATTGTCTTATTTGTCAATGATCCAGAATTATTGCATTTTAGTTATGCTCGTTATATTGAAAATAAGTTAAGAGAAGCGTTTGGCTTTACGGGAACTCCAATTAAGATTTTGGCTCGTAAACGCTCATAGTAAGGAGTTAAATATGCGTACAGTTGTGATTGGTAGTGGAAGCTGGGGAACAGCTTTAGCTCAAGTATTACAAGATAATCATCAAGAAGTTTTAGTGTATGGTGTTGCAGAAGCTGAAGTTAATGATATTAATGAAAATCATAAAAACTCAAAGTATTTTGGAGATGTTGAATTAAATCCAGAATTAAAGGCAACAACAGATATTCAATGTATCAAAGGAGCCGATATTGTATTGTTGGCAGTACCAACAATCGCAATTGATCCAATTTGTCACCAAATCAATGATATATTAGATAAAAAGACAATTATCATCAACGTTTCTAAGGGATTCCACCCAGAAACAAATGAAAGAATGTCTGAAGTTATTCGTCGCTGTATTGATGAAGATAAATTAAGTTCCGTCGTAAGTTTAATTGGTCCAAGTCATGCAGAAGAAGTTGTCATTCGTTTATTAACTACAATTGATGCGATCAGTTTAAACAACGAGGATGCCGTAACCGTTCAAAACTTATTCTCAAATCAATACCTACGTATTTATACAGGAAATGATGAGATTGGTTCTGAACTTGGTGTAGCCATTAAAAACGTTATGGCTATCGCATCCGGTATCTTATCTGGTTTAGGCTATCAAGATAATACGCGTGCAGCCTTGATTACGCGTGGTTTACAGGAAATGATTCGTTATGGTGTTCATTTTGGTGGGCAACAAAAAACGTTCATGGGTCTAACTGGAATTGGAGACTTGATTGTAACTTGTACGAGTGTACATTCTCGTAACTTTGAAGCGGGTTACCAAATTGGAAAAGAGAATTCGGTTGAAAACTTCTTTAAGAACAACACAAAAACGGTAGAAGGTGTTCGTACCGCAAAAATTGTTCATCGTGTTGCGAAAGAAAATGGTATTGATATGCCAATTTGTGAAGAAGTTTACCAAATTTTATTCAATGGAAAACTTCCAAGTGAATGTGCACAAGATTTAATGATTAGAGATTTAAAGAAGGAATTTTAATATGGGAAAGTATGTAAATAAAGAGTCTTTAACACAGGCTTTATCAATCAATTTAAATTTGTCTAAAAAAGACGCAGCATTTGCGGTAGACTTAATTTTTAATGAAATGAGTGATGCCTTGGCAAGTGATGGTCATGTAGATATCACAGCTTTTGGTAAGTTTGAAATTTTTGATCGTAAATCAAGAATGGGAATCAATCCTGTCACAAAAGAAAGAATGATGATTCCGGCTACAAAACTTCCAAAGTTTCGTCCAAGTCAGACTTTAAAGAATAAGTGCAACAAATAGGTCATATGACCTATTTTTGTCTTTAGAAAGGATGGATCATGAGCTTATTTATTGTGACATTAGGCTTTACATTAGCTATTTCAAGTAAGTGGGCCTATTCTTATTTTGGTTTATCGAGTTTTGAACAAATTGTATACCACATTAAAGTTCCTTTGGAAGGTACCAATACGCAATTTATTTTTGGATGGATGAAAAAATGTTTACTTCCTGGTTTTATTTTTGGCCTCATTTTTAGTTGGATTTCTATAAACATAGCCAAACTTATTCTTTTACTTTGTTGTATATATGGTCTTTGTCAAATTCATTTTTTTTCATATGTTTTTAACCAATTTAAGAAGACGGATTTCTTTGATAAATACTACGTTGAATCTGAAGTTATTTCACCTGAAAAGAAGATGAATTTTATTCATATCTATCTAGAATCGATGGAAACAACATATGCCACAAAAGAAGATGGAGGTAATGCAGATGAAGATTTATTGCCTTATCTGACTCAGCTTACAAAAGACTCCGTTTCTTTTTCACAAAATGAGAAAATTGGTGGAGCTAGAGTCTTAACAGGAACGGGTTGGACAACGGGAGGTATTGTTGCGAGTACGTCGGGTATTCCTTTAATTTTTAGTTTAAAACATAAATTTTGTAAGAACAAAGTTCCATTTATGCCTAATGTAAATACCCTTGGAGATATTCTAGAAAAAGATGGATATCATCGTGTCTTTATGATTGGTTCGGATGCGACATTTGGTGGAAGAAGAAGCTATTTTGATCAACATGGTCATTATGATATTCAAGATACCGTTTCTTTAAAGAAAGAAGGAATTCTTGACAAGGATTATCATGAATTCTGGGGGGTTGAGGATGATAAATTATTTGAATTTGCGAAAGAGAAAATCTTAAGTTTATCAAAATCATCCAAACCATTCGATTTCGAAATGTTGACAGTCGATACGCACCATCCTTATGGGTATCAATCAAAAAATTGTAAGAATATCTTTAAAAAATCCTTATCGAATTCGATTCATCATACAGATGAAAATCTAAAAGATTTTATGGAATGGTTAAAGAAACAAGATTTCTATAAAGATACTGTTATAGTCATTCAGGGTGATCATACAAGTATGGCGGCTGAATATATTCATGATACATATTCATCTAACTATGATCGTCGAGTGTGGAATGCGTTTATTCATTCTAGAGTGAAACCTAAAAAAGAAAAAAACCGTGACTTTACGACCATGGATTTTTATCCTACAATATTAACAGCTTTAGGATACAAGATTAAAGGCGATAAGCTTGGTTTAGGGACCAATCTATTTGGTGATAAACCAACACTTACAGAAGAGATCGATGCAAATCGAGTTGATAAAGAGATAAAAAGAAATTCAACTTTCTATAGGAGGCTCATGTGAAAAAAAGATTACGCAGTTTCATTATTATATTAGTTGTGGCGTTCATTGTTTTTTCGATGATGGTCACGACCTTTATGCAGATGCTTCGATTCTAACATTCCTTAGTGGAATGTTTTTTCATTTTAAAGTACAATGTAAATAGATGAATCGAGGTTTTAATTATGACAAAAAAACAAAAAATCAAATTTATAGCGTTATTAACAACAACGGCTTCTTTAGCTGTTGGATCTTACTTCTTTAAAAAGAAAGTAGAGAAGATGAAAGAGGATGGTACATTTAATACAATGGTCTTTAAAAAGCGTTTAAACCAATATTTAAAGGCAGCTAAAAAAGATGAATTAACTTTAGAAATCATTGATGGCTTACTAGCTGAATTGGATAAGATGAATGATTTCAAGGCAACGCACGAAGGTTTTGAATTGAATCTAGATACAGATAAGTATATGGAACTACAAGATTATCTTGATGTCTACTATTCTCGATTAGCAAGTTCAAATCATTTTAAACAAGCGGATACCAATGAAGATAATACGCAAGTACGTTTAAGGAAGTGTTTGAACACACAAAAATATATTTTAGAAAATTTCTAAAGAAAGTCTCAAATCTATCTTGAATTTATATAATAAACACGTATGATATCCTTATAAGGATGTGATACACATGGATTTAATACATAAGAAAAAAGAAAATCGGGCTCAGATCTTTCAGAGCTTTGATTCTTTAAAAGGCTTTAAAAAAATGATTCAAAAATGTGAAGTAGAAATTGTCAGGCCAAGAATTTTATCGCAGGATGATTATGAAATCTTAAACGAAAGAGTGCATGAAATTCAAAAAGGAAAACTTGTCACGATTGAGTATTATGATCGTATCAATTATAAAAGAATCACAGGCGTAGTTTCTAAAATCAATCTGGATACGCAAATACTTCAAATCGTAAAGACAAAGATCAACCTGAAACAAATTAGCTACATACAATTAGAGGAGTGAAAACTCCTCTAATATGCGTTATGTCCACCAATTAATGTATTTCGTTTTTTAGCGGTCGCAAAGTCTAAGGCGTTCATCCCTTTTAAGATGGCATTCTTGCCATAGCGATGCTTGATTTGAACTAAGGTTTCCTGTAGCTTTTTTTCTCGTTCTACTTTTCCTACGTCTGTAAATAAATCATAATTCTCATAATAATATTCATCTTTCACGTCTTGAAAACCAATCGCAATCTGTCGAATGGGATAGTTTGGATTCACAATGCGAATATAGAGTCGTTTAAATTCTTCTAATAAGATGGAATAGGAGTTTGTACAGTTGGTAATCTTACATGAGCCACAGCTTGGTTTGATACAATCTTTAGAGTAGCTAATCATAAGAGAAATTTGTTTAGTCACTAAATGTTTCTCGGTTAATGTCAATACATTTTGATCCACCATTTCTTTCATAACCACAAAGGCATTTTGGTAGGAATAATCCTCAAAAAGAATTTGGGAATTGGATATAGAATGTTATTTCGATTTATAATTTTTAATGTCTTGAATGGTCGTAGGCTCTTTGCCCCAAGCATGGTCAATGATATATTCGGCATTCACACCAAATTCTTTATATAATATTTCAATAGGAAATTGACACAAGTCATACATGTCATAAATGCCTAATTTGTGTAATCTTCTTTCCGTTCCATTTCCAAGCATCCAAAAATCTGTTAATGGAACATGATGCCATAATGTTTGGCGATATAAGTCTTCATTTAAATAGGCCATGCGATCGGCATTGTGCTTGGCGGATATATCCATCGCAATCTTAGCTAAATACAGATTGGTTCCAATCCCAACAGTCGCTGTAAGACCTGTTTTTTCATAAATTCGATCTAATATTTTTTTGCGAGATTTTTAGCACTTACTTGATAGAGTTTTAAATAGCTTGTGACATCCAAAAAGGATTCGTCAATGGAATAGACATGAATATCTTCTTTGGCAATAAATTCCAAGAAGACTTTATAAACTTTGCAGCTATATTCCATATATAGATGCATTCTAGGTGGAGTAATCATATATTCAATTTTTGGATCAATCTCAAAAATACGACCACGACTCGATACGCCTAATTTCTTAATGGCTGGTGTTGCAGCAAGAGTAATGGCACCACCACCTCGTGTAGGATCTGCCACCACAAGGTTGACTTCAAATGGATCAAGGCCAAGTTCCACGCATTCTACGGATGCATAAAAGGATTTTAAATCAATACATAAATATGTTTTTTGCATAAATACCTCCACACCCCATATCGTTCGTATAAAATCATAGTTAAAAATAAATAAAAATTCAAGATAGATTTGAGACTTTATTAAAAAGTTAATAAATTTTCACTGGTATTTTATTTATTTTTTGATACTATATAGATAAAGGTGGTGTAACTATGCAGTTAAGGCAATTATTACTACAATATGAGATTGAAAATAACATTAAACATGATGAGGCGGCTAAAAGAATAGGAATTGGGCGTGCTACATATTTTCGTTGGTTAAAGGGTGAAAGCACACATTTAAAGGCCAATACATTAAAGAAACTATCCGATATGCTGGATTGTGATGTCAAAAGTATTTTGGATGAGGAAGAAAGAATCAAACCAATCGTTGGTAGTGTAAAAGCCGGATATGATGTCTTTCCAATGGAAGATATTGAGGGATATATTGAATTAAATCGTCATGATGGAAAAAAAGGCGATTACTTTTTACGTGTACGTGGAGACTCTATGATCAACGCTCATATATATGAGGGGGATCTTGTCTTTGTGAAACAGACAAATAAAGTGGAATCTGGAAGTATTGCGATTGTACTTGTGGGTGAGGAAGCAACATTAAAGCGTGTTTTATATAAAAAGGGTTTAATGATTTTAGAAGCCGCAAATCCTAAGATTGACACAAAGGTTTTTACGCCTGAAGAAGTTGAAAAATTGCCGGTAAAGATTATTGGGAAAGTCTTATATGCTCGTAGAGACTTTGATTGAGGGAATGATTGAATGAAGATTTGGATTACTAGACATGGCCAAACAGCTTTAAATAAGCAAAAATTAATGCAGGGACTTACAGATGAACCTTTAAATGAGACGGGAATTCAACAAGCGAAAGAGGCCAGAAAAAAGATTGGTGATATTCATTTTGATGCGGTATATGCAAGTCCTCTACAAAGAGCGATTCAGACAGCATCGATTATTGGCAATGTAGATCAAAAGGATGTAAAGATTGATTCTCGTATTATTGAAGTGGATTTTGGGAATTACGAGCTTCGTAGCTACTTTAAATTAGGATTAAAAATGACTTCCTATTGGGCTTTTCCTGAATTATTGCCAAATCCTAAGTCGGTTGAATCTGTCAAAAGTATGGTCAAACGAAGTCAATCCTTTTTAAAGGAACTTGAAAAGAAGAATTATGAGAATGTATTGATTGTATGCCATGGTGGTATCATCCGTTCTTTATGTGGCTATCTAGAAGATCGTAAAAATGGTATTAAGTGGAGACCAAAGCCAAACAATTGTGAGATTCGTGTTTATGAATCCAATCATGGTAAGCATACATTCATTGAAACATTCAAGTAAGAGATGAAAAGAATAAATAAAACGAAATAGAAGTTTGGAGGTTACAAGTGCATGAAAATGGATAAGATGATGTGTGGAAGTAGAGAATTAGAATTCGCCATTTTTTGTATTGAAAATGTTGCGTCAAGACTTCATGTTGATGCACAAAAGATATATGTAGCCTTAAGCGAGCAGACAAACATTTTGAACGATTATATTATCCCAGAGTATGAGGTATTGCACACACAAAGTAAGGATTATATTGTGGATGATATTATTGACGTTATGCACGAAAGGGGTGTAAAGCTATGATCTTATATCATGGTTCATTTGTAGCGGTGAATCAGCCGGATTTGGTACATTCTAGAAAGAATGTAGATTTTGGAAAGGGCTTCTACGTAACTCCAATTTTTGAACAAGCAAAAAAATGGTGTAACCGATTTAAACGACGTGGCAAAGAAGGCATTGTATCACGATATATCTTTGATGAAGAATCATGTAAAGATTTAAAGGTATTGAAATTTGAGGCCTACTCAGAAGATTGGCTAGATTTCATTTTGAACTGCAGAAGCGGACAAGACGGTACAGATTATGATCTTATTGTTGGTGGTGTTGCGAATGATAAGGTGTTTAATACAGTAGAGCTGTATTTTGATGGATTCATTGATAAAGCAGAAGCCATTAAAAGGTTACAATATGAGAAACCCAATTTGCAGATAGCTTTTCGAACAATAAAGGCACTTTCATATCTGAAATTTGAGGGGAGTGAAAAACTATGAAGGCAAATCCAATTCTTTTGCAGAAGAAATATGCTCGTGTTGTAGAACTTTTTGCGAAAGAGAATAATGTTTCATTGGAAAAGGCTTTAGACATATTTTATCGGTCAAAGCTTTATCAACTCATGAGTGAAGGAGTATCCGATATGCACTGCATGAGTGACGAATATCTAGTTTGTGAACTCGAAGAAGAATGTAAGTATACAAAATAGCTTGCTTTCATGCATTATAAGAAAATGGATGTCATATGCAGAAGGTGTTCAACTGATTTCAAAAGATGAAAAGATTTATTGTCTTCCTGAAAAAAACAATCCTCCAAACCATCAGGGCCGGGAGGATTTTGTGTAATTATGCAATATTTTTAATAAATGATAGCATCATTTACTGTGAATCCGTCAAGTGAGTTTTCTTTCACCTGAATGCAAATATAAGTGATACTTGAATCACTTGCAGCAAAGAATTGACGTTTTGCCGCAGGGCTAATTTTCAACCAGTCACCAGCAGTAATTTCGACAGTATCCCCATCAATGATAGCCGTTCCTTTTCCGGCAATAACCCCATAGATTTCTTCATTATTCTTATGAGAATGAACGAAAGGAACACTTGCACCAGCAAGAAAAGTATTAATACTTACTTCAGCACCGGTTAAAGAAAGTGCTTCATGAAGTTCTGTACGACCTTCATTACCAACATTGATTTTTTTGTAGTTTGACATTTGAATGACCTCCATTTTTATTTGCAACCTTGTTGCTTGATTATAGTATAATCATTTACGCATTCAAAAAATAGTACGCACCTTTTTGTTACTGTACATAATAAAATTAATGTGCCATAATCTATATGTAATGAGGTGACTGCATATGAAGAAAAAAAATGAGCTTCCGGCATGTCCTGTAGCAACATCAGTGTCCTTAATAGGCGGTAAATGGAAGTTAATGATAATAAGAAATTTAAGAAATCGTCCATGGAGATTCAATGAACTTCAAAGAGATTTAGAAGGAATTTCTCAAAAAGTACTAACTGATAGTCTAAGACAAATGATAGATGATGGTCTTGTGTATAGAAATGATTATCATGAGAATCCACCGAAAGTTTATTATGGACTTACAGACCTTGGAAAAGAAATGATGCCTATTATTGATGCATTGGCAGATTTTGGTAATTATTACAAAACGATTGTTGATTAATATAGGATCCCCTTAACGGATAAAGTGAACCAAAAATGAAAAAGGTTCACTTTTTTCATCAATATACTTAAGATAGAATGTAATGTGTTACACTATTTATATATAAAACATATGCTTATGAAAAGAAATGAGGAAATATATGAAATCATTAGTATATATAGATGCATGTATGCGTAAAGATTCTAGCACCCGCAGAATTGCCAAGCCAATTATTTCTTAGCTATCTGAAAGATATACTATTACGAAGTTTGTTTTAAATGAACTTCCTCTTGAAATTGTAAAGGAAGATCGTATTCAACAAAGAATGCATGGAAACTATGATCCACAATCATTATCATGGGCAAAGAAGATTCGTGATGCAGATCAAATCGTAATAGCTGCTCCGTTTTGGGATATGTCCTATCCGGCTGCACTTAAGAATTTTCTAGAATTCTGTTCCGTATTTAATGTAACTTTTAAAAGTGATGAAAAAACTTGTTATGGGAATTGTAGGGCATAGAAACTATTATATATCACTACACGTGGTATGGATATTTCTACCTATGATCCATTCGAACTGGCCACACCTTATTTAAAGACGCTAAGTTGGCTTTGGGGATTGGTCCTATGGATGTGATATCTGCACAGAACATGGACTATGTTTCGGATGATGAAGTAGAAAAGAAAGTGCAACAGGCTATAAAAACTGGATTACATCTTGTTGAAACTTGGTAAATTGTTTAACAATAAGAATAGAAAAGGAGTAAAAATTGTATGTTGACATATGCGTATTTGGAAAAAGGAAAATTTGAGTTGATGGAAAAACCAAAACCGATACTTCTTCATGAAAGGGATGCGATTGTAAAAGTAACACTTGCGAGCATTTGTTCAAGTGATCTGCATATTAAACATGGTAGTGTTCCTCGTGCAGTACCTGGTATTACTGTTGGACATGAAATGGTTGGGATTGTAGAAGAAGTAGGAAGTAAAGTGACTCATGTAAAGCCTGGAGATCGTGTAACGGTGAATGTGGAAACATATTGTGGAGAATGTTTTTTCTGCAAGAATGGATTTGTGAATAATTGTACGGATGATAATGGAGGATGGGCTCTTGGCTGTCGTATTGATGGTGGACAAGCTGAATATGTGCGTGTTCCTTTTGCAGATCAAGGATTGAATAAAATCCCTGAACAAGTTAGTGATCGGCAGGCTTTGTTTGTAGGGGATGTGTTAGCTACAGGATATTGGGCAACTCGTATTTCTGAAATCAAAGAAGAGGATACTGTATTGATTATTGGTGCAGGTCCTACAGGTATTTGTACTTTATTGTGTGTGATGCTTCAAAATCCAAAAAGAATAATCATATGTGAAAAAGATGAACATCGTATTGAATTTATCCATGAACATTATCCGGAAGTTTTAACAGTAACTCCAGAAGAATGCAAAAACTTTGTACTAGAAAATAGTGATCATGGTGGAGCAGATGTTGTTCTTGAAGTTGCGGGCGTACCCTCTACTTTTCAGCTTGCATGGCAATGTGCAAGACCAAATGCGATTGTGACAATAGTCGCTTTATATGATGAACCACAAGTTTTAGCACTTCCAGACATGTATGGAAAAAACTTGATCTTCAAAACAGGTGGTGTTGATGGTTGTAATTGTGAAAAGACTTTACAATTAATTGCACAAGGTAAGATCAATACAGAACCTTTGATTACACATACGTATCCTCTTAGTAAAATTGCCCAAGGGTATGATTTATTTGAAAATAAAAGAGATGGTGTAATTAAAGTGGCAATAGAGTGCTGATTTCAACTACAGAAAAAGGAATCCGATAATCATGTATTTCAACATGGTTTCAGGATTTCTTTTTTTGACATTTTTTAGCTGAATTAACTAATATAATAAGACATGTTTGTGAAAATTTATACCATATATTACAATAACAACATTAATTGCTTGCGAATGCAAGCAATTAATGTGTATAATAAAGAAAAGGAGTGATACTATGGCAAATACAACTGCTGTTTATGCTAGAATAGATACCAAACTTAAAGATAATGCCGAGAGCATTCTTTCTCAGCTTGGCATTTCTCCATCCAGTGCAATTCAGATGCTTTATAGCCAAATCGTACTGAAAAAAGGTATCCCATTTGATTTGAAGCTTCCTTCTTCTGAACCATTAGCTGTTGGTGCAATGACAAAAAAACAGTTAGACAAAGAGCTTCAAAAGGGAGTTGATTCCATCAATACTGGAAATGTGTATTCTGCAGATGAAGTAGATACAATACTCGCAAAAGAATTTGGAATATGATGAATAACTATAAAGTCAGCTATTCTGGAGAGGCACTTTCCGATTTACGTGAAATTTATTCTTATATTTCGTATGAACTTCTTGTTCCTAAAACTGCTGCCGCTCAAATAAAGCGTATTCGAGAAAAAATCCGTTCATTAGATTTTATGCCAGCTTGTCATGAGCTAGTTGGATGGGAGCCTTGGCAATCGATGAATATGCATCAGCTGCCTATAGATAATTATATTGCATATTATCTTGTTGATGACAAGACAAAGATGGTTATAATAACTCGAATATTCTATGGCGGCCGTGACATTAAAGGAATTATTAATTCAAATATATAAACTGAAATGGAACTTTTAACTAGGAGTTCCATTTTTAGTGTGCATTAAGATAGGTTTATTTGATAAAATAAAGACACAATGAATGACTAGGAGACAATTACGATGAATAAACAATACAATTATACAAATATCATAAATGAAACTCTAATATTGACTGTTGCGGTTGGAATTATTGGTGCAGCCGTCTATTTTTTTCTTGTGCCCAGTCATACTTCAGTAAGTAGTATTTCTGGATTGGGTATTATACTATCTAATTTTATACCTCTACCATTATCAGTCATCACCATGATTTTAAATGTCGTTTTATTGATTATTGGATTTTTGACTTGTGGTAAAGAATTTGGCGTAAAAACAGTATATACAAGTATTATGCTTCCTGTTTTTCTTGCATTTTTTGAAATTATTTTTCCAAATTTTGTATCTTTCACAAACAGTCAAGAACTCGATGTATTGTGCTACATTCTTGTAGTGAGCGTGGGACTGAGTATTTTATTTAATCGAAATGCTTCATCAGGTGGTCTTGATATTGTCGCAAAGATCATGAATAAATATCTGCATATGGAACTAGGAAAAGCAATGTCCTTATCGGGTATGTGTGTGGCCTTATCCGCAGCCCTTGTTTATGATAAGAAAACAGTTGTATTAAGTATTTTGGGCACTTATTTTAATGGCATTGTTCTAGATCACTTTATCTTTGATCATAATATTAAACGAAGAGTATGTATCATCACTCCAAAAGAAAAAGAGCTTCGTGAATTTATCATTCATGAACTACATAGTGGAGCAACCGTGTATGAAGCGTATGGTGCATACAACATGGAAAAGCGCAATGAAATCATCACAATCGTGGATAAAGCGGAATATCAAAAGTTGATGAAATTCATCAATACACTCGATCCAAAAGCATTTATCACTGTATATAATGTATCGGATATGCGATATCAACCAAAGATTTGAGTAAGGCAAGGCCTTACTTTTTTTCCTTTATTATGACCTATTTGGACAATACATTTGATTCTAAATGGCTAAATGATTAATATGAAGATAAGGAGATAGGGTATGGATAAAAGGGTAATTATTAATTGTGTAATCATAATTTTAATTTGGATTTGTAATCGTATGGCTTATTATTACTTATCGGGAAATACAAGTTTAATTGTGAGTGGCATAATCCTAATTATTGGCTGCTTAATAATGTGGGGGTTCAACCATGAATATCGATGAATATATAAGATTTGATGATATAAATAAACAATTTACCATTCCATCCGGTACATATTCTTATAGTGATGTAGTTCGTGTTTCTGTCTTAAATGAAAAGGCTAAAGGAAAGGGTATTCCATTTACGGCTATACTTCCTTCAGGACCATTACCATTTGGGATTCTACAAGATCCATATCTATTTGTTGGAGTAAAGGTTGTATAAAAGATGAAACTATTTTGGCCATATATGTTTCTAAAGAAAAGACGATGGTCAATATGAATCAATATATTAAAGATCGCAAGGTTGCAGAAAAGATAAAAGAGATAATATGAAGTGACCTCCTATTGTCAATACGTGGATTACGACTCATAATTGAATTGATTAAAAACACTTATGGTGTCGATGCCATAACACAATAGGAGGTCACTATGAAAAG
>NZ_JACRWH010000033.1:0-23007 GCF_014306155.1 Holdemanella hominis
TGGAATAAAGTGTTGCAGATTTAACGTTTTGAACCTATATTTTAAAAAATCAGCAATGTCTGATATCCTTTTATATACTCATTTCAAACCATTCGAAAACAAAATGAAAAAGATTAGCCAATTTGGATCCATCAACAAGGCTAATCTTCTTTTATTATCTTTTCATGAATAATTCAGGAATTCTATGATATAATTTGACTAAAGGGGATATAAACATGAAAAAAATTGGAATTATCGGTTTGGTTGCATGTATTTGTTTACTTACGGGTTGTGAAAGTCATAATGAGGGTGTTTCTTATATTAAGGAACAGGAGAGTTTGGATACAAAAGAATTGTCTAAGCATTTAACGGATAAGCGTATTGAAGAAAAGTTGACCATGGTTAAAGATGGGACATTAGATGTATTTTCTATGTTTGAAGATTATGCCATTTATGGCGATTCTCGTGTATATGGATTTGCGTCTTATGGGTATTTGCCTTGGAATCGTGTGTTTGCAGCTGCAGGAAACACGATTTTGAATATTTCGGATTATAGTGAGGCATTAAAAGAAATCAATCCTTCTAATATTTATTTTTCATATGGAGTGAATGATATGGGATTGGATTTAAAGACTGAAAATGGAACGTATGGGGATTTGTATGAAGAAAAAGTAAAGGGTGTTTTAGAGATTTGTCCCAATGCGAATATATTTATTAATTCTATTGTTTGTCCTACGCCATCTGCGGTTGAAGAACATTCTGAATGGTCTAAAACAGATGATTATAATAGTCAATTACAAGAGATGTGTCAAAGAAATGGTTGGAATTATGTAGATATTTCAGATATCACAAATCATGGTGAGGATAAGTATTATCAACAGGATGGAGTCCATTATATTCAGAATTTGTATCCTGTATGGGCTGAAAGAATGATTGGTGAAACAATTAAAGTTATTGGATAGAAAGTTTAAAGAAAGACATATATCAAATTCACTTTTTTACTTTTTGATGTAAATATATTAAATATATTTTATAGAAACATTTGACAGTTAATAAAAGGTGATTATGTGAGTGTATAATAATTTATCATTGCTGTATAAAAAAATATGGATACTATGGAAGTTTTTGATTATGGAATTAATGTATAGGAATTGATGATATGATTTTACTTTAACTTAGACTGTATCTTAGTCTGTATATAGTAACTGTGTCTCAAAAGGATGGGCTAGTATTATGGTATTGGAGCTAACTATATGAAAATAAGAATGTATGAGTGTTGTTTTGGAGATTGTTTTAGATTAGTAAAAAAAGGTCATAAAGATTTATTTGTTGATTTTGGTATACATGAATATACTTGTTCAAAAAGTGAAAGAGAGAAAAGATTTAATAATATTATAAACGATATGGGTGATGAAAAAGACCAAAAAGAGTTTTTGTTAACACATTATCATTCTGATCACTTTAATGGCGTATTGCACATGGTAAAATATAGTAAACACAAATTTTCAGATGTATATTTACCAGATATATGGAATATTAAATATAGTGTAAATGCATTTGCTTTATTGTTACTTAAGGATGTTTTAAATAATGATAAAATCGAAAATAATTTAACAATTATTGATTTTTTAGAATCTATCTGCACAACTAATGGTAATATTCATTTCGTTAAAAGGGGAAGCATATTCCATGATAAGCAATTTATTGCGTTATGGCCTACAAAAAAATTTATAGATAAAAAGATAAAATATTTGTATGATGATTTAGCTGAAAAATTTGGTGGCAATTTAAATAAGATTAATGAATTAGCTTATAGATTGATTGAGATTATGTCTAATTATCAAAAACAAACTGAACAAAATCATACGTCATTGCTTAATAAAGTAAAAGAAGATTTTTTACTTTTAAAAACAGAGTTTGATTCTAAATATTCAACAAATCAATCAAAAAACACTTCTCGGAAGTTGAATGAACTTGGAAATCAAATAAGTATAGTTTTTCAAAATTATACAAAAGATAGAAATGTTCTATTTACAGGTGACTTTGGCATGAAAAGAAACTGGAATTATATTGAAAAGAATAAAGACGGTAATGTTAATATGCATAATGAATATGAAGTAATCAAGGTACCACATCATGGAACAAAGCGTTATTACCATTCATTTTATGGAAAAACGAACGAATGCTCGACACTTATGATACCAAATGGCAATAACAGAAAAAGTTGGTGTATTGACACACAATATGTATCAGACTCGCATAGTCTAAAATATAAAACCATTTGTGGCTGTTCTAACAAATGTAGCGTACCAATGTGTGTAAATTGTAGGAATATAAAAAAATATTCTTTTTTAGATATATAGTTATTTTAATAAGTCTCTGAGGTGGAGGATGGACATTGTTCAACCGTTTTGTTAGGAGGAATTCTCAATGTCGTTCTTTTTATATAAAACAAAGTAATGGTGAAATATTTCATATTATGAATACTTCATTTATAGTGAATATATTTATAACATTAACCGCTAATTAGTTATTGGCGTCTTGACATATTTTTTGTAAGCAATTGTGAGTGTAGAATTGGTGGTTGAACTTAGAATGATACTCTGTCTATGAAAAAATACTTAGGAATGTGGTATGGATGATTATGTCGATATTAGTGCGATTCTATAGCTGCATTTAATAAAATTATTAATATATCCTTTTTTAAGTGAAGTTTAAGTGTTAAATAAATTAAGAAAAGAAATATAGATATCATTATTGCAAAGTAGCTTTACATATTTTACTTGTTTTGTGCGAATTATAAATAATATTATATATGTTATTAATTATATGTGTTATTAAATTATATACAGTATTGGCAATGATTTGGGGAGTGTTTTATCGTGAGCTTACAAAGATTAATGATTATACTGGTTTGACAACTTTGCCCGTTGCTCATGCGCATTATTTTGTCTTTGGCACGATGTTCTTTTTTCTTTTAGGTGTAGTTTCTGTTTGTAGTCTTTTAAATTCAAACGGCAGTGTTGTTGTATGATGCCTGACTAAATTTAACGGCTATAATGTTAGTGGTTCGTGATATTGTTCAATTTTTAGATTTGATTGTAGTATCTGCTGCTATTTCTGGTATTGCAGGTATTGACCTTCTTTTTTTTGACATTATCACATAATTTTAATATACCCCTTATATAAAGATGATATGAATAGAATTAATCTTGACTTTATTAACTTTTTTTGTTTCAACACCTTGATTATGGTATACTTTTCTACGTAGAGAAATTTTCTCTATGAATATGGGAGAGTGTTTTTATGTATTCGGAATATGGAAAGCGAACGATTGATTTTCTTTTGAGTTTGGCTGGAATCATAATCTTATCTCCACTATTGATTGTATTAATGGTTTTAATTAAGGTGACTTCTCCGGGGCCTGTGTTTTTTAAGCAGAAGCGTGTGGGAATTCATAAGTCTTATTTTGATATTTTAAAGTTTAGAACAATGCGTATTGATACACCGAAAGATATGCCTACGCATTTATTAGAAAATCCAGATCAATATATTACGAGTATTGGTAAATTTTTGAGAAAGACGTCTTTGGATGAGCTTCCACAGTTGTTTAATATATTTAAAGGGGAAATGGCAATTGTGGGTCCAAGACCTGCTCTATGGAATCAATATGATTTAATTGAATTGAGAGATCATTATGGTGCCAATGATGTACTTCCTGGTCTTACTGGTTGGGCGCAGGTAAATGGTCGTGATGAGCTGGAAATAGATGTTAAGGCTAAGCTTGATGGAGAGTATTGTAAGAATTTAAGTTTTTCATTTGATGTGAAATGTTTTTTTATGACAATCTTTTCCGTGTTAAAACACGATGGGGTTGTTGAAGGTGGTACGGGAAGTATCCATAATAAAGATAATAATAACTAGGGGATAGTTGTAAGGTCTTTAAAACCATCATTTGTAGGTTGGGGAGTTATCTATGGTCGTAGCATTAGTATATGCGTTTGATACATGTTTGGATCGTATTCATTTATTGAAGAAATACTACACTTCTAAGGGGTTTGAAGTTGTGAGTGTGACTTCAAATTTTTCGCATAGAAAAAAAGCGATTTATCAAGCTGAAGCTGATGTTGTGATTTCTGTTCGTGAGTATCATAAGAATCTTTCTGCGGACAGAATTTTGTCTCATATTGAGTTTTCTAAAAAGGCAAGAAAGGCTATGGAAGACATTCAACCAGATTTAATTCATTGTATTATTCCGTGTAATACGCTTGTAAAAGAAATGGCGAAATATAAAAAGAAACATCATAATGTTAAAGTGATGTATGACATTATTGATTTATGGCCAGAATCCATGCCGATTGATCGATATAAGGGATTATTACCTTTTAAAATATGGAAGGATAATCGTGATAAGTATTTATCAAGTGGAGATGTTGTTTTCTGTGAATGTGAATTGTTTAAGAAATATGTGCATTGTGGAAATGTTCTGTATTGGGCAATTGATAGAGAGTGTTTGCCAATGAATCCGTATTTAAGTGAGAATGAGTTACAGTTTTGTTACCTGGGTTCTATAAATAATATTATAGACATTCCTAGAATCACTGCTTTTTTAAGGGAGTGCAGTGCTCATAAAAAGTGTACGTTACATATTATTGGTGATGGCGAAAATAAAGAATATTTCATTCAAGAAGTATTATGTGTAGGAGTCAATGTAGTTGATCATAAGGAAGTATACGATTTTCAACGCAAACAAGAAGTATTTGATCAGTGCAATTATGGTTTTAACGTCATGAAGCCGAGTGTAGTAGTTGGGTTGACTATGAAATCACTAGACTATATGTGTGCGGGTTTACCAATTATTAATACGATTAAAGGGGACACAAAAGATTTTTGTGAGGAATGGGATATTGGTTTCAATTTGAAGAAGTCAAATATAAAAGAAGTGGCAGAAAGGGTTTGTTCGGAAAGTATGGAAGTGCAGCTTCAAAGAAGAAAGAATATTCAGAATTTGTATAATACATACTTTACGACAAAGAAATTTAATGCCACATTAGATGAGGCTTTGAATCGAATTTTTTAGAAAGCTAGGTGATTAAGAATGATTTCAGTCGCAATGACTACTTATAACGGTGAAAAATATATTTGCGAACAAATAGAATCCATTCTTAATCAATCTATGAAAGTGGATGAAATCATTGTTTGTGATGATGGATCGAGTGATTCAACTATAGAATTATTAAAAAAATATCCAGTTAAGGTAGTACAAAATGATGTGAATCTAGGGTATCGTCTTAACTTTAAAAAAGCTATGGAATTATGTAGTGGGGATTATATTTTTTTGTGTGACCAAGATGATATTTGGTTACCTAATAAAGTGGAAGAAATGATGCGTATGATGAAAACTCATTCGAATATGCATGTATTATCTTCTTCTTTTATTTATATTGATGATAAGAATCAGCAAATTCAAATGAAAGTGGATAAGAGTCGGTCCAATAATAATTTATATTGTCGTCCTGTTGAAAAAGATAGTTTATATCGAGTGAATTTCTTGGATTATCTTGCCATGAACTATTTTCAAGGTTGTTCTCTTCTGTTGGATAAATGGATCAAAAATTTAGTTTTAGAACATTACTCTACAGATATTGAACATGACTATTTAATTAATAGTATTGCGGCTAGTTATAATAGTATGTACTTTTATAATAAGCCATTGTTTCAGTATCGTTTGCACGAAAAGAATTCTATTGGCGCACAATATGATACGCAAACAAAAGAAGAACATTTGCAACGAGCAAATACATTAAAGATTCGTACACAGAATGCTCATAATGCGTTAGATGTTTTAAATATAATTCGATTGGCAAATTCGGATTATTATCAAGAGAATCAAGAAGAGTTTAGTCATATGAGTGCTTTTTTTAATCAACATATTCAAGCATTGGAAAATAAGAAGTTTTTTAAGTTGTTGTGTCAAAATATAAGTCCTTATTATTCACTTATTAAAACAAAGAAGGCAAGAGTTATGGATTTATTGTATGTGCTGAAAGAAAAGGTGATTCGATGATTTCAGTTGCGATGGCTACGTTTAATGGGGAACCATATATTCAAGAACAATTGGATTCTATTTATAATCAAACACGCAAAGTGGATGAAATTATTATTGTGGATGATTGTTCTACTGATTCAACAGTTCGTGTAATTGAACAATATATTTTATCTCATAAAGATATAGATATTAAGTTATACAAGAATGAAGAAAATCTTGGATATAAAAAGAATTTCAAAAAAGCAATTTCATTATGTCATGGAGACTATGTTTTCTTAAGTGATCAAGATGATATTTGGAAAGTAAATAAAGTAGAAGACATGATTTCTATTATGGAAGAAAATCCGAATATTTCAGTCCTAGCTTCTTCTTTTGAATTTATAGATCAAAAGGGAGATGTTTTTACAGTTCCTTTAGATTCTAGAATGTCCAATAATAATCTTTTAATGAAGAAGGTTAAAACAAATGAAGTAGTTCCCATCAGTTTTTATGAATTATCGATTCGCAATAGTTTTCAAGGTTGTGCCTTATGTTTAACTAAGAAATTATGTGCTCGTTTTCTAGAATGTTTTACAGAAGAGTTTGTACACGATTGGTTGATTGTATTATTGGCAAGTGAAACGAATTCCATGTATTTTTATAATGCACCCTTATTTCAATATAGGATACATGATAAAAATGCGATTGGATTAAAAGATGTTACGACATCAAACACAGCTACGGATGCTTTATATGCACGTATTGCATTTTGTGAATCTGCTTTACAAGTGATGCATGTATTAAGAAAAGTAGATTGTAATTTTGAGAAGAATGTTAAGGATTTTGATTGTTATTCTAATTTTTGTGAGAAACATATTCAATACTTAAAAAAAGGTAGTTTTTTCAGAGTGTTATTTCAAAATTTTAGTTCGTATTATAAAGTGATTAAAACACCAAGAGCACGTGTAATGGATTTGGTATTTTGTTTAAAACAAGGAATAAGAAGGTAGATATGAAAATTTCATTAGTTATAGTGGCATATAAAAATGGAAATATTTTGTTGGATTGTTTAAATTCAATTGAAAAGTACAATGATTTAAAGGATGAATTAGAAGTCATTGTCGTGGATAATAGTCCTGTCAATGAAAGAGTAGAATCTTTTGTGAAACAATCGAGTATACAAAATATTCAATATATACCTTCCGACAATAAAGGTTTTGGTGCTGGTAATAATGTGGGTGCCAAGGTTAGTCAGGGAGAGGTAATTGGTTTTGTAAATCCAGATATAGTGTTGATTGAACCAATTTTTAAACAAATCTATTCAGATTTTAAAAAGAATTCAAATTTAGCGATTGAAGGTATACGATTGTTGAAGAAGAATTTGAGTCCTGGGTACTCCTTTTATTTTGAGTATAATACAAAAGTATGGCGTAATTGGACAATTAAATTATGGAATAAATTGGGATGGTTTAATGAGAAGAACATGTTCATAACGGGTGCAAACTTATTTGTAAGAAAAGATATGTTTATGAATGTGGACATGTTTGATGAGAACATATTTATGTATTTTGAAGAGTCTGACGTAGCAAGTCGTATAAAAAATAAATATCCTCATGCAGAAGTGAAATTCAATAAAGGGTTAAAAATGATTCATTTAGAGGGCGGATGTACAGACACATCTAAAGAGCGTATTAAAATGAGTTGGGATTCAATGATTTATTATGGAAAAAAGAATCATTTGAATTATAAGAAGAAGGTACGTTTTGAATATGGTTATTATAAATTTAAGAAATGTATCTTTAGTTTGATAAGTCAATCAAAGAAAAAGGAATATACAGAATTGCTGGAATTTTTAAAGCAAAATTTTCTGGAATATTTATAGAATTTATGGATTGTGGTAGAATACGATATGTTTATAAAGGAGATCTTGCATGGAAAAGAATACAACGAGCTTAATATATAGAATTTTTGCAGCACTTTTATCAATTGTACTTTTGGTTTTGTCTGGCTTTGCGGCATATCAAATTGTGACATTAAATGTATTGCCTAGTAATTTATTATTACCGGTCATCTTAATTATTGTGATTTTAAATGCGATTTTAATTTTATTAATGAATTTTGTAACACATGCGATTTGGACAAAAGCGATTAGTGTAATTTTAGTGATTCTTGTAGGATGTACTATGGGATTTGGAAATGTATATTTATATGAGACATACAGTACACTAACTTCTGTTACAGGTGCTGAAAAGGGTTCTATTAAAAATACAATTTCAGTTATTACTAAAACGGATCATGATGAAGATATTCAGAGTTTAAAGAACGAAAAGATTGGTGTATTAAGAAACATTGATTCTGTGGGAACAAAGAAGTGCCAGAAAAAATTAAAAAAATATTCTTTTTCATATAAAAAATATGATAACTTGCAAGCATTAGTAAAAGCACTATATGAAGATGAAGTGCAGGCTATTGTGATGAATGAAATTTACCGTGCAAACGTAGAGGAAATGGAAGAGTATAGTGTTTTTTCAAATGAAACAAAATCGATTTATCAAGCTGTGTATTATACAAATGACAAAAATGATGCATTAGTGGTTGATGACATCACAAAGAATCCATTTACGATTTTTGTCAGTGGAAATGATACATATGGAGAAATTGATGAATTATCAAGAAGTGATGTGGATATGATTGTTACGGTAAATCCAACTACGTCAACCGTATTGATGGTAAACATTCCTAGAGATTATTATGTTCAAACTTCATATGGATATGATAAATTAACACATACGGGTATGTATGGTATTGAAGAAACGAAACAAACTGTAGAAAACTTATTAGGTATTGATATCAACTATACATTCAGAGTGAACTTCTCAAGTGCAGAAGATATAGTAGATGCATTGGATGGTGTTGATATTGAAGTGCCTGAAGGAATGGCTGTGGAAAGATTAAATGCGGATTGGGCGTTGGAAGGTGTTCATGAAGGATGGAATCACTTAAATGGAGCTAGAGCACTAGCTTATGCGCGTGAAAGACATGCCTATGTAGATGGCGATATTCAGCGTGCAAAGAATCAGCAGCAAGTATTGGAAGCTATTATTAAAAAGGCAGCTTCTTCAAAGATTCTGACAAACTACACAAAGTTATTAAAATCATTCAAAAATGCGTTTGATACAAATATGTCAACCAATGAAATTACAGCATTACTTCAATATGAATTGCAGGCTATGCCAAATTGGAAATTCCAAAACTATGTATTAAGAGGTACAAATAGTTCAGCGGTTTGTGCATCTATGGCTCAAGAGCTTTCGGTTGTCATGCCAGAAGATTATTGCGTTAGTATTGCTCGTCAAAAGATTGAAGCTGTACTTGATGGAAAATCAGCAAATAAAATCAAAGATGAATATGATACAGGAGCCGCAGGGGTGGCTGAAGGATATATTGAGCAGGAAAATGCTCAGGTTCAAGGAAGTGTATATTATGATTATTCACAAAACTATGATTATGGATATACAGATCAAGAACAGTATGAAGAACCTTCTATAAATGAAGAACCATTACCTGAAGATGGTGAATAGTCATGAAACCAACTATTGTTGTATCGGGTATTAACTTATTTCAAGGTGGCACGTTAACGGTTTATTACAATTTCTGTGATGAAATTATTGAATCCAAATTATATGGAAAATATCATTTCATATTATTTGTACATAAGTTATCATTGTTTGAAAAATACCAATCTTATTTTGAGATTATTGAACTTCCAGAATCACGTAAAAGCTGGTTTAAAAGAATGTATTATGAGTATTCGTACTTTAAAAAATATTCTAAAGACAAAGATATCTATTTATGGATTTCAATTCATGACATGACTCCAAAAGTACATGCGAAACATCAGGTTACATATTTCCATAATCCAACGTTTGCGTATAAGGCGGGATGGAAAGATTTTAAATATAATAAGAAAGTATTCTTGTTTTCTCTTTTCTATAAATATTTGTATAAAATCAACGTGCATGCCAATGATTATGTCATTGTTCAACAAGATTGGATTGCCAGTTCCATGCAGAAGCTATTGAATATGGATTTGAATCACATTTGTGTAATGCGTGCTGAACATGGGATTGATACAAGTAAATATCAGAATGTTGAAAAGATTCAACCATATACTTTCTTTTTTCCAAGTGTGAGTCGTCATTTCAAAAATTTTGAAATTATTTGTGAAGCTACAAAAAGATTAAATAGTGAAATCAATCAAGACTTATATCAAGTTGTGCTTACAATTGATGGATCTGAAGATACGTACGCAAAGGATGTTGTGAATCAGTATAATTCTGTTTCGAACATTCACTTTACTGGATTATTATCTTTAGATGATGTATTTGCGTATTATAAGAAATCCAGTTGTTTAATTTTTCCTTCAAAGCTTGAAACTTGGGGGTTACCAATAAGTGAAGCGAAGGAATTTGATTTGCCCATGATTGTGGCTGATTTACCATATGCTCATGAAACTGTAGGAACATATGATGGTGTTTGTTTCTTTGATGTGAATGATGCAGACGATTTAAAAGTAAAGATGAAAAAGGCTATATTGAAAGAAGATGTTTTCAGTTTGGCAACGTATAAGAACACAAGCCCGAATGTTTGTAAATCATGGAATGAAGTAATTACAAAGCTATAAAAAGGACTTTTGTTCTTTTTTTGATGTGAATATGCTAAAATAGGAATGTTTGAGAGGTAATCCAATGGATAAGACAAATGCGATAGAAGTACGTAATATGTCGAAACAGTTCAAGGTTGAATATGATAAGGCAAATACGTTAAAGACAAAATTAATTTTTTGGAATCGAAAAAAGCCTGAGTTTCATCAGGTATTAAACAATATAAATTTAAATATTAAAAAAGGGGAAACTGTAGCCTTAATTGGTGTGAATGGTTCAGGTAAATCAACTTTATTAAAGTTGATGACCAAAATTATTTATCCAACAAAAGGAACGATTGAAACGGATGGAAAGTTAACTTCATTGCTAGAACTGGGTGCAGGGTTCCACCCAGATTTTACGGGTCGTGAAAATATTTATTTCAATGCATCTATTTTTGGCTTAACTAGAAAAGAAATCGATGCTCGTATTGATGACATTATTGAATTTAGTGAATTAGGTGAATTTATTGATAATCCAATTCGTACGTATTCTTCGGGTATGTATATGCGTCTAGCTTTCTCTGTGGCCATTAATGTAGATGCTGAAATCTTATTAATTGATGAAATTTTAGCTGTAGGAGATCAACACTTCCAGGAAAAGTGCTACAACAAATTAAGAGAATTGCGTGATTCAAATAAAACAATTGTGATCGTTACGCACAGTTTGGAAGTTGTAAAAGACTTGTGTACTCGTGTTATCTGGATTTATAAGGGACAACTTCGTTTAGATGGAGATCCTACTTATGTTGTTGATGAGTATTTAGAACAAGTGGCACAAGACCATAAGCAGGAAAGACAAAAGAATATTGAGAGTGGTAAACAAAAAAGTAAGGCTGTTGTTTATATTGATAGTCCTAGAGATATTTCAAAAGTGGATGCAACAGATCAACAACACTTGTTTAAGGGATGGCAAATCTCGGATTCAGATGATGCCACAATTCATTTCTATTTAGATGGAAATCCTATGGATATTAAAGTGGATCGTACATATAGAAAAGATGTATATGATGCATACTTTGATCATTATGTTGGATTTATGGATGTAAATACTATTGGATGGCAATTCCAGTATGATTTAACAACCTTAGAAAAAGGTAAACATAAATTTAAAGTTGAGTGTAAAGAGAAAGAATGTATTTTGGCCTCTAAAGAAATTGAGTTTGAAAATGTATAGAAGGTGATGGCGTATGAGTATATTTAAAAATCTTTATAATTATCGAGAGTTATTAAAAACGAATGTTAAAAAGGATATTCGTGGTAGATACAAAGGATCTTTTTTAGGAATCTTGTGGTCCTTTTTAAATCCATTGTTACAAGTTGTAGTATATTGGATTGTATTTCCATACTTGTTTGGTCGTGGAGTAACTGGTGAAAATTACTTAATTTATTTGATTACAGGTATTATTCCATGGACATTCTTTATGACATCCGTAAATATGGGGACTAGTTCGATTAAGGCAAATGGGGGAATTATTAAAAAAGTATATTTCCCTAGAGAAATCATTCCGTTATCACAAGTTCTTAGTGGAATTGTAAACTTTTTGATTTCGTGCTTAATTATCATTATTTTCTGTATTGGAACAGGTACAGGACTTAGCTATCATGTTATTGCGGTATTCCCAATTCTTGTTGTTCAATCTTTACTAACATTAGGCATTGTATTGATTTTAAGTGCAGTCGATGTATATGTACAAGATATTGAGAATATTGTAGCCTTCATTTTAAATATGTTGATGTATGGAACTCCAATTATTTATCACTTAAGCCAATTCTCTGCATCAAGTGCAGGTATTCTATATACACTAATAACAATCAATCCGTTGACAACCATTATTGGTTCTTATCGTAATGCGTTTATGTATCATCAATGGCCTGATTTTAAATCTTTAGGTTTAGTATTTGTCTTCTCATTGGTTGTTTTAGGTATTGGATACATGATTTTCAAGAAATTAGAAAAAGGCTTTGCAGAAGAATTGTAGGTGTTAGTAGTATGGCTTTAAAATATAGCATTGAAAGATTTGAGTTTCATGATTTAAAAACAAAACAATTCATTACCATTGTCGGCTGGTGCTACCAGGAAGATAATGAAAGTGTGAATTATCGCATTAAACTGGATGGAAAAGAAGTTGATTTCGAGTTATTTCGACCTGGTCGTGAAGACATTATAAATGGCTATGATTTAGGTTTTAAGAATACGCATATTGGATTTCGTTTGATTATCGATTGTAATGAAGAACCTAAATCGATTGAAATCATTGCATATACAGATACATGTAGTGAAAGAATTTTGAATTATGATCAAAGAAAAATTAATAAATACAGAGACAAAAGAGAAATCAACACATATATTGATGAATTTACTTTCAATGAAGAAACAAGGACTTATCAACTAAAAGGTTGGGCTTATTCGTATGCGAAAGATCCAATTGAATATTCTGTCTTTGATTCAAATGGAAAAAAAGTGGATGTTGAATTTCATTCAAAAGGTAGAGTGGATTTATATTCCTTATTCTTTGTGGGTGAAGACCAAATTGATTGTGGATACACTATCAAATGGAAAGGAAACGCGAAAGAAAAGTATAGTTTTGTATTGAAGACTAAGAATTATCAAAGTAAAGAGATTCTTCAAGAAAAGAGATCTAGTCAAAATGTACTTTCAAAAGTTCCTAAATTATTTAAAATGTTGAGTTATCAACATTTTAAGAATGGCTTTAGAATTTTAAAGAAAAAAGGTTTTTCCGGTGTTATTGATCGTATTGTTCATGGTTCAAATAATTGGGCAGAATACGATGAATGGTTTAATGCCACTAAAGTAACGAAAGAAGAATTAGAAAGACAAAGAAATACTAAATTTGAATTTGCTCCAATGATTAGTATTATTGTTGCGACATTTAATACGAAAGAAGAGTACTTAAAAGAAATGATTGATTCTGTACGTAATCAGTCGTATTCGAATTGGCAATTGTGTATTGGTGATGGAAGTACAAATGATTCGGTAGAAAAATATGTGAAAGAACATTATGGGGATGATTCAAGAATTGTATTTAAGAAATTAGAAAAAAACTATGGTATTTCTGGAAATATGAATGGTGCTTTAGAATTAGTTACAGGTGATTATGTGGGCTTATTTGATCACGATGATTTATTGACACCGGATTGTTTATGTGAATTTGTAGCTTCTATGCAGAAAGTTCATCATGATTGTGTATATTCGGATGAAGATAAGTTAAATGATAAGACAAAGAAATTTGAAGATCCGCATTTTAAACCAGATTTCAGCATTGATTTATTGTGTTCTCATAACTACATTACACACTTCTTTGTTGTGAACATGGATATTGTTCGTAAAGTTGGTGGAATGCGTAGTGAATATGATGGATCGCAAGATCATGATTTCATCTTTAGATGTGTAGAGCAGGCAAATAGTGTACATCACGTTCCAAAGATTTTGTATCACTGGAGAATGCACCCATTATCAACGGCTATGGATCCAGAAAGTAAGATGTATTGTTACACATCTGGTAAAAAAGCGATTGAATCTCATTTTAAACGTATTGGTATTGATGCGACTGTTGAAATGTTGCCTCGTCCTTTATATGGAATGTATCATTGTAAATATACAGTGAAGGATCATCCATTGGTATCCATTTTGATTCCAAACTACAATCATAAAGATTTATTGAAGGGTTGTATTGAATCGTTAATGAATGTAAACACATATTCAAATATGGAGATTGTGATTGTTGAAAACAATTCGACTGAACAAGAAATATTTGATTACTATAAAGAGCTTGAAGAAACATATTCAAATGTAAAAGTTATTTATTATGAGGGTGATTTTAACTATTCAAAGATCAATAACTATGGTGTAAAATACACGCATGGTGAATATATTTTATTCTTAAATAATGATACGAAAGTTATTGAGCCAGATTCCATTGAAGACATGCTAGGGGTATGTCAAAGAGAAGATGTAGGTGCTGTTGGAGCTAAATTATTGTATGAAGATGATACGGTACAACATTGTGGTGTCGTAGTTGGATATCATGGTTATGCGACAGCTGCATTCTCGTTAATTGATAGAAATGATTTTGGATATATGGGTAGACCTCGTGTTTCGTGGGATGTATCTGCAGTAACAGCTGCTTGTTTAATGACAAAACGAGAAATTTTTGATGAAGTGGGTGGCTTTGATGAAGACTTTAAAGTTGCATGTAACGATGTTGATTTATGTTTAAAAATTAGAAGCTTAAATAAATGGATTGTTGAAGATGTATTCTCTGTTTGGTACCACTATGAATCTAAATCTAGAGGCTTAGAGGATACACCAGAAAAACAAGCTCGTTTCCAAAGTGAAATTGCTCGTTTCCAAAAGAAATGGCCAGAAATATTAAAGAATGGAGATCCTTTCCATAACCCTAACTTTGATTTGGATAAAGGTCCATTTACATATCCTAAGGCTTAAAAAAATCATAAAAATATGATATAAATATAAGAGCTAGTTGTTTAACTAGTTCTTTTTCATGAATTTAAAGGAACAGTATATTTTAAAAATTTAAGATTTATATTTTTTTAGGAGGTTCTAAATGCGAACTTTAGTGGTAATTCCAGCCTATAATGAGGCTTTAAATATAGAAAAAACAGTTCAGGATATACAACAAAATGCGCCAGATGTTGATTATGTTGTTGTGAATGATGGTTCGAAAGATAATACTTTAGAAGTTATTCAGAAAAATAATTTTAATCATATTGATGGATTTTGTAACTTAGGATTGTTTGGAGCTGTTCAAACAGGTTTTAAATTAGCCATGAAAGAAAATTATGATGTTGTTATCCAATTTGATGGAGATGGTCAGCACTCAGCTAAATATATTGATGCGATGGTTAAAGAAATTGAATATGGAAATGATATTGTGATTGGTTCTCGTTTTGTGAGCGAGAAGAAACCTTTTACAGCACGTATGATTGGTAGCCGTTTAATCGCATGGGCCATTAAACTTGTAACTGGTAAAAAGGTGATGGATCCAACAAGTGGATTTAGAGCATATAGCAAGGCTTGTATTAAAGATTATGCTTTGGATATGAACAATCCTCCTGAACCAGATACATTGGTTTATATGTATCGTAAGAACAGAAAAATTAAAGAGATTCAAGTTCAAATGTCTGAACGTGAATTTGGAGAATCTTATTTAAATTTAGTAAATACGATCAAATATATGAGTCGAATGATGGTTTCAATCTTTTTGATTCAACCATTTAGAAAGGTGTAGATTATGGGATTAAAATTACAGTTGGTTTTTATCTTTGCGAGTTTAATGACCTTTGTTTTTGTGATTAAAAAGATTCAAAAACATGGATTAAATATTGATGATGCGATTATGTGGATTTTATGGTCTATTCTTCTTCTGATTATTAGTGTATTCCCTCAAATTCCAACGTGGATTTCAAAACAATTGGGATTTATGTCCACAAGTAATTTCATCTTTTGTGTATTTATCTTTTTCTTATACATTATGTTGTTTACGCAAACTGCACAAATTTCTAAATTAAAAGAAAAACAAAAAGATTTGATTCAAAAATTGAGTATTAAAGAATATGAAAGTAACAAGGAGAAAGGCGAATGAATTTAGTTTTGAGTGTTGTGTTTTATGTCTGTCTTTCTTTTCAGTATTATTTGTTAGGGAATGAATGCTTAGATTTATTTGGTTATAATAAGAATACTAGAACAATTCTAATTTCAGGATTTTTATCTACTTTCTTTTTAACGTTTATTATTGGATTTGTATGTCAGGTTCTTCATTTATCCTGGACACTATACTTTATATTACAATCTATTTTATTTGTCGTTGTAGATGGATACTTGTTATTTAAGAATAGAAAAAATATATTTTGTAGACACGAAATTAAATTACAACGTATTTTGAAGAATAATTGGGTTTTAATTTTATTTGCAGGTGTATTTATATCTTTTTCTATCGCAAACCAATTGCCATATTACGATTTAAATTATGATGATGTTTATTATATAGGTAAGGTTGTTAATCATGTGGGCACTCCACATTTAATGAATGAGGATTATTTTAATGGTTCTTTAGTTCATATTAATGGACTTGATTTAATTCGTGTTATCAATACATATGAATTGAGTTATTCTTATTTTGGGACACTCTTCCACATTTATTTACCTTATTTTTGTAGGGTGACTATGTCATTGCACAATTATGTATTATTTGGAATTGTATACAAACAATTGGCATCGCTTTTTGTAAAAGAAAAATATTCACAATATGCCATTGTTCCGTTCTTTTATTTTCTGATTCCAGCTGGTTTTCTACAAACAGGAATCTATGAATGTATAAGAGTTTATTCATACGATTTATGGCAGTTTCAAACTGCAGCATTTTATGGTGGATCTATTGTTAGAATGATGGCAGTGCCTATTCTGATTATTTATTCTTTACCATTAGTAGAAAAAATGGAATTCAAGAAGATTATATATATTGTTTTAATGTCTATTTCCATGATTTCGTTTTCAACAATATATGTTCAAGTTGTTGTTTTATTTTTCATTGCGGCAATAACGATTAAATGTGTATATTGTTTTGTTGAGGCATTTAAAGCGAAAGAAACAAAATGGATGATAGTTTCTATTCTAGGAATTCTAGTTGTTGTTGGTTTTTTGCTCGCAACTAGATATTTAAATATAAACACAGAAGAATTTGTATACAACGTAACTCGTTATCATGGCTTTCAACAAGAATGGTATGATCATGACTCATTGCTAAAGTATGGTTTTGTTGTTTTTGCATTAATGTTTGTATTATCTAAGAATTCGCAATCTAGAAGTATTGTTGGTATGGTATTGGTTTTATATGTTTTAGTATGGAAAGAAATATTTACTGTATTATTAACAATTACATCTTTTAATTATTTCTTTGTAACAATGAGAACAGTCTCATCTATACAATACTTAATTTTGTTCTTTTTGGGTATCTGTGCCTTGCGCATATATGAGTCGATCTTTAAGAAGATGTATTTTATACCAAATCTAGCGGCGGTAGGATTGGTTATGTTGGTTTGTGTCTTTTTCCGTCATAATGTAAATGAAATGGTAAAATATAATTTTCTTAGTTCTGGCATAAGTGCAGCTGGATGGAATTTTTCAAGAGTATTTGATATGAACACAAAAATGATTCCAGATATTTTTGTCGAAGTCGGAGATTATTTTAACACTTTACCATATGATAATTATAAGATGTATACTTGTCATAATTTTAATACAGATGGTGGTATGGGCACATCGGATGGTGGCTTTGAGATGTCTACAAATCGTTTGCATGTTTCAAACAGTGATGGATTTAAAAAATTAAATGATAAAGATTTTTCAAAATTAAATTCGTTTTGTATGTCAGGGGATTTAACATATACAGAAGTACATGATATTTTGAAGAAAGAAAATATTCAATATATTTTGGTATTTAATAAAAATGCAGCGGACATATTGGAATGTGATGGAGATAGTTTAGTACTATCAAATGAACAAAATCTAAATCCTTATTATTTATTAAAGGTAAATTATTAATATTATGAACTACTACAAGACAGGGCAATTCGCAAAACTAGCGAATGTGAGTGAAAGAACAATTCGATATTATGACAAAATAGGGTTATTAAAACCCTCTTTTGTTATGGAAAATGGATATCGTCAATATAGTGATTTGGATTTATTAAAGTTACAGAAGATTTTATCTTTAAAACATTTGGGGTTTAGTATTGAAGAAATCTTTCCTATGGTTATGGATAATACGAATCTAAAGGAGAGTTTTGATTTACAGATTGATTTGATTGAAGATAAAATTAGTCATTTACAGTCTTTAAAGGATGCTTTAAAAAGAGCGAGTCAAACACCAGATTTAAGTTGGAATATGATACTATCTTTAGTTCAATTATCAAATGAGGAAACGAATATTATTGAACAATATAAGAATGCAAAGAACTTAAATGATCGTATATCACTACATGAAAAGTATTCTACAAATAAGCAGGGGTGGTTTAATTGGTTATTCAATCAAATTGATTTTAGTAAAGTCAATCGATTGTTAGAACTTGGTTGTGGTAATGGTAAGTTATGGCAAGAAAACAAGATTGATTTAAGAAATCGAGAAATCTTCTTATCGGATATTAGTGAAGGTATGGTTGAAGAGGTCAGAAATAAATTGGGTTCTGATTTTAACTGTATTGTAGCGGATGCTGAAAAGATTCCATTCAAAGACTCTTACTTTGATTCTATTATTGCCAATCATGTTTTATTCTATTTAAATGATTTAAATCTTGGTTTAAAAGAAATAGATAGAGTACTAAAAAGTGATGGAATCCTTTATTGTAGTACATATGGTAAGAACCATATGAAAGAAATCACGGAAATCGTACAAAACTTTGATTCTAGAATTAATCTATCAAACCATAGTTTGTATGATATTTTTGGATTAGAGAATGGTGAAGATATATTAAGTAAATATTTTTCAAATATTCAACGAATGGATTATCAAGATTCACTAGCAATAACAGAATCAAAACCTTTGATTGACTATATTATGTCTTGTCATGGGAATCAAAATGAAATATTAGGACCTAGACTCAATGAATTTAAAGAATATATTGAAGAATTGCTAGAGAATAATGGTAAAATAGTAGTGACAAAAGAAGCTGGACTATTTGTTTGCAGAAAGAGGGTGATTCAATGATATCTGTAATTATGTCTACATATAAAGAAGATGAGAGATTACTTCGTGAATCCATTGAATCAATATTAAATCAGACGTATAGAGATTTTGAATATATTATTATATTGGATTACCCGGATAATGATGTTCATAAAAGCGTAATAGAAGAATATGCTTTAAAAGATGATCGAATTCATTTTTATATCAACGAAAAAAATATGGGGCTTACAGATTCGTTAAATCGTGGCCTTTCCTTGTGTCATGGTGAATATATAGCTCGTATGGATGCAGATGATATTAGTTTACCGGATCGTTTAGAAAGACAAATGAAATACTTAGAAAAGAATCATTATGATTTAATTGGTGGAATTACAGAGATGATCAATGAAAATGGTTCTTTGTTATATAGCATAAAGAGTGTTCCTACAGATCCTAAAAAAATTAATAAGGCATTGCGTTATAGTCAATGTATTGCGCATCCTACTTGGTTAGGAAGAAAAGAAGTTTTTGAAAAAAATGCTGGATATCGTCATATGCCTTTATGTGAAGATTATGATTTTACTTTAAGAGCTGTATTAAATGGTTTTGTGGTTTCAAACTTAAATGAGGCTGTTCTTAAGTATCGTATGACTTCAAATTCAATTTCTAGAAGTAACTTGTTTGAGCAATACTTGTATATGTCTTATATCACGAATGAATATAAGAATAAGGGTATTGCTTCAGTTGATAAGGCATATGCGTATGTGCAACAACATCTAAATGAGAAGGATTCAGATAAGTATTTAAAGGCGAATGTGATCTTTAATCGTATGTTGCAGGAAATGTCAGATAAACAATTCTTACCTTTTATTAAGGATGGTTTTTGTTTGTTGTTTAGTTCTAAATATTATTTAAATAAAATATATCGATTTGTGATGTTGAGTTTAAATAGCTGATTTATTGAAAAGAGGTAACTATGAGATTTAAAAAGGCTTTAAAAAATCTAATATTCAATGTCTTACAGCAAGTCGTTAATATTATTGTAAATTTTATTATGCCACCTATTTTAGTATCTACTTTTGGTTCTACTTTAAATGGATTGGTATCTACAATTCGTCAAATTATGCAATATGTACAGTTGACGGGTGCAGGTATTGCGCAGGCGAGTACGTTTGCGATGTATAAACCAATTGCTGACAAGGATTATGAATCTTTAAACGGTATATATAATGCAACTCGAAACATGTTTACTCGAGCAGGAAATGTCTTTTCTGCCATCACATTATTAGTTGCGATTATATATCCTTTGACAGTTCGTAATCAGGTGGATTATTCGGTTGCGTTCGCATTAGTATTGGTGATTGGTATTAGTGGTGCATCAGAATTTTATTTGTGTGGTAAATACAACGCTTTATTGTCGGCTAATCAAGAAAACTATGTTGTTGCGATTGCGCAAACCATTGGTTCTTTGACAAATTTGATTTTGTTAATTGTTTTAGTTCGTTTAAAACAAAATGTAGTAGTTGCAGAATTAGGGATGAGTGCAGTATATCTATGTAGAATAGTTATTTTAACAGTATACGCAAAAAGAAAATATAAATATTTAGATTTAACAGTGGCTCCAACATTTGAAAAAATTTCACAAAGAAACGATGCAATTGTTCACCAAGTTTCTACACTGGTAGTCATGGGAAGCTCGACTTTAATTGTAAGTTTAATTCTAGGCTTAAAAGAAGCCAGTGTATTTGCGGTATATTTGATTGTTTTCCAGGGAATCAATACAATTTGTTCCATTATTTCAACGGCAATCTACGCCTCATTTGGAGAGGTTATCGCCAAAGGACAAAGAGATATTTTAATTCGTACTTTTAATATTTATGAGTTTGTGTACTACATAGTTATTACGATTTTATTTTCTTGTACATATTTGTTGATTATGCCTTTTATTGAAATCTATACAGTCAATATGACGGATATCAATTACATTTATCCAACACTTGCTAAATTGTTTATTTTAGTTGGCATTGCCAATAATATAAGAATTCCAACATCTACCATTGTTACAAGTGCTGGTCATTTTAAAGAAACAAAATGGAGAGCAGTACTTGAAATGACATTAAATGTAGTAGGACAGTTTGTGTTTGGTAAAATGTTTGGATTGAATGGTATTCTTTTAGGTTGTGTTTTATCATTCTCATATCGTACGTTTGATTTTATAATCTATGCACATAAACATATCTTAAAAACATCGAGTTTAAGTACGTTTAAGAAATTATTTCTTAATTTAGTCGCAAGCATTGTAGTTGTATTCCTTCTACAACAAGTAATGGAGCCAAACATTTATAATTACTTAACGTGGATCAAATATGGAGTTATCTATTTTGCGGCAATTAGTGTGTTTGTGTTATTGGTGAATGTATTGTTTGATCGAAAGACATTTAATTCAACATTCAATGTTGTAAAAAGTCTTTTTATAAAGGGGTAAAAGAATGGAAACAGATATTTTACTTTCAATTGTTATACCGGTTTATAATGTTCAGAATTATATTGGTAAATGTTTAAACTCACTTAAAACATTAGATGGCAGAATTGAAATACTAGTTGTAGATGATGGTAGTCCTGATGATTCTTGTGAAGTAATAAAAAATTATGTAAAGGATAATTCAAATGTTCATTACATAAAAAAAGAAAATGGTGGTGTTAGTTCGGCACGTAATTTAGGTATAGCTCTATCAAAAGGAAAATATATTACTTTTGTGGATGGCGATGACTTTGTGGACGAGCAATATCTACCCAAGATAATGGAGTATATTCAAACTTTAGATTTTGATTTATTATGTTTCAATTATTGTTTAACTTATGATAATCATGAGACTAGATTAAATGATTTAAAAGATGAAATAGTAAACTTGTGTGATAATGCTGGATTTACATGGTATATCAGACAGAACATGGATGAAAAAATCAAACAGTTTTGTTTGAATAAAGTCTATAAGACAGATCTTTTAAAGGAGAATAAGATTGAATTTCCAGTAGGACAAAGTGTGGGAGAGGATTTCTTATTTAATATTGAGTATTTACAGTATTGTAAAAAAGTAGTGTATAAATCGGATTGTTTATATCATTATTACCAAAGACAAACTTCTGTAATGAGAACGTATAATAAAAAATATACGGATCATATTTTAAAATATGAGGCAAATCTAAAAAGAATTGCTTCAAAATCAAATTATACAATATCGCAAAATGACATTTTGTATTTATATTTAAAGTGTTGGTTTGGTGTAATCAACCAGGAAACACAGAATCCAAATTCAGAAGATGGATTGAATCGTGTCAAAATGTTTATGAATCAATCTGGATTAAAGGATATTAAAATACATTATTCTGACTTAGATTCTAAATATAAGGTATATAAATGTTTGGTTAAATTTCATTTAACTATACCTATTTATAAACTTTTAAAGAAAAGAGGGTAATCCGCAATTAGATAGGGTCGACTAAAAGTTGGCTTCAAAAATTGTAGGGCCGAAAACCCTATGTGTGTTTAAAGGATTATTAACTAGGGAGCAGAGATTTCAATATCTCTGCTC
>NZ_JACRWH010000034.1:0-22901 GCF_014306155.1 Holdemanella hominis
TACTTTTCATAGTGACCTCCTATTGTGTTATGGCATCGACACCATAAGTGTTTTTAATCAATTCAATTATGAGTCGTAATCCACGTATTGACAATAGGAGGTCACTTCATATTATCTCTGCTTTATACTACCATACTATTTATCATTTAAAAATCATACAATTATGGGAAATTGTGCAGAAGTATGATAGAATTTCTGTAAAAGTGGAGGCAAGAAAATGGAACAATATAAAAAAGAGTTTATTGATTTCATGTTGGAATCTAAAGTGTTAAAATTTGGTGATTTTACACTAAAATCAGGACGTAAATCCCCATTCTTTATGAATGCTGGTGGATATGTTACAGGTAACCAGTTAAAAAAATTAGGTGAATATTACGCAAAGGCAATCGTTGATCAATATGGTAAAGACTTCGATGTATTATTCGGACCTGCATATAAGGGAATTCCATTGGCAGTTGCGACGACAATCGCATTAGATAATTTATATGGAATGGAAGTTCGTTATTGTTCAGATCGTAAAGAAGAAAAAGATCATGGAGCTGACAAGGGAAGTTTCTTAGGAACAAAACTGCAAGATGGAGATCGCGTTGTTATGATTGAAGATGTTACGACATCTGGAAAATCAATGGAAGAAACAGTGCCGAAGGTTCGTGGTGCAGCAAATGTTGAAATCGTTGGATTGATGGTTTCTTTAAATCGTAATGAAAAGGGAAAAGGTGAAAAGACTGCATTAACGGAAGTTAGTGAATTATATGGTTTCCCAACAGCTGCAATCGTGTCAATGCCGGAAGTAATTGAATATTTAGGAGATAAATTAGATCCTGAATTAAAATCAAGAATTGATGCATATTATGAAGAATATGGAGCTAAGGAATAGAGTCGAAAGATTCTATTCTTTTTAATTACTTTGCGCATTGCGGTATATTTTGCATAAAAACACTTTGCGTATTGCGGTATATTCCTTACTAAAATACTTTGCGTACTGCGGTACCTGTGGTATATAATATTTTATATAAAGGAGATATCGTGATAGAAATAAAAAGAAAGATTTATTCTAAACTTTTGAAATGGAAACAAGAAACAAATGGATCCAAAGCATTGTTGATTGAAGGAGCTCGGCGTATTGGAAAATCTACACTGGCAGAAGAGTTTGGGCAAAATGAATATAAATCTTATGTTTTAATTGATTTCAACAAGGCTTCAAAGACGATTATTAAAGCTTTTGATAATTTAAATGATTTGGATACTTTTTTTCAAATTATTTCTTTGGAAATGAATGTTCGATTGTTTAAAAGGGAATCGTTGATTATATTTGATGAAATTCAAAGATTTCCTCAAGCTAGACAAGCCATTAAATATTTGGTTGAAGATGGTCGGTATGACTATTTAGAAACGGGTTCTTTGATTTCAATTAAAGAAAATGTTGAAAATATCACATTGCCATCCGAGGAAAGAAAGATTCGTATGTACCCTGTAGATTTTGAAGAGTTCATAATCTATATGGGTGAAGAATTATTGTTTGAATATATCAAAAATTGTTGGGATAAGAAAAAGCCTTTAGATGAAAAAATGCATGCGAAGGCTATGTATTTATTTAAAGAATATTTGCTGGTTGGGGGAATGCCACAGGCATTAAAAGCTTATAAAAATGGGAATAAAGATTTTTACGCGGCAGATGTGGAAAAAAGAGATATTCTTGAACTCTATCGTGATGATATTAGGAAAGCGGCTAAAAGATACAATTCAAGGGTATCTGCCCTATTTGAAAATATTCCAGGATATTTATCCACACGCGAAAAAAGGGTTGTTTTATCTGAATTAGGAGAATCTAATCGTAGTTTTGACAGGTATGATGAGCCTTTATTTTGGCTAGACGATTCTATGATTTGTAATTTATGTTATAAATGCACAGACCCAAATGTAGGATTTGTGTTAAATAAGGATGATTCTTATGTGAAATGCTACATGGGCGATACAGGATTATTAGTGAGTTTGGCATTTAGTGAAAATGAGTTGAGTTCTTCAAGATTGTATCAACAAATCATGAATGATAAATTATCTTTGAATAAAGGTATGTTGTATGAAAATATGATTGCGCAAATGATTACTTCTATGGGAAAAAAGCTTTATTTTTATACAAAGTATAATAAGGAAAAACATAGAAATGATATTGAAATTGATTTCTTATTATCAAATGAGAGTAAAACAAATCTAAAAGTATTTCCAATCGAAGTAAAATCTTCAAAGAATTATTCAGCTACGTCTTTAGATAAATTTAAAGATTTATTTGGTAAGAAAATCGCAACACCATATATTGTTCATCCAAAGAATCTAGCAAGGAAAGATAATATAATTTGTATTCCGCCATATATGATATGTGCAGCATTTAGTGATGCTTTAGAATAGGATCAAAAGATTCTATTCTTTTTTCATATTTTACGTTACATCGAACCTATTTTGAATTAAAATAGAAGTAGATAGTGCAGTGTACAAAAGTGAGGTGATGGTGTATATAATATGCTGCATCATGACTTTAAGGAAAAGACAAATAATAATTCTTACAAAAACTTAATAATTTTGGTAAAATGTCTACAACAACGAGTCTTCTTACGGGATATAAATCCAGTTGTAGAAGGCTCGATTTTTGTATATTAGGAGGTACCCTTATGATAATTACAATTACACGTGAATTTGGAAGTGGCGGAAGAACCATTGCCAAGAAATTAGCTGAAAAACTAGGCTATGCTTATTATGATTATGAAATTGTGCAACAAATTGCGCAAGAAAGTGGCTTTGCGAAAGAGTATATTGAAGAAAATGGGGAAGATGCATCAAGCACAAGTACATTTGGTTTTATTTGGAATAATTATGGATATAACTTATCGGATGAACTCTATATTGCACAAAGAAATGTAATTTGTGAATTGGCCGATAAAGGAAACTGCGTTATTGTAGGAAGATGTTCAGACTATATTCTTCGTGATCGTAAAGACGTATTGAATGTATTTATTCATGCGGATTTTGAATATCGCAAAAATCGCGTTGTATCGGTTTATGGGCAAAATGAATTTGCACCAGACAAACGAATCAAAGACAAAGATAAACGTCGTATCGCTTACTATAAATATTACACGGATCGTAAATGGGCAGATGCTAAAAACTATCAATTGTGTTTAGACAGTGGTGTTTTGGGTATTGATAAATGTGTGGAAATAATTGAAAGTGCTATGTAGAAATTTAAGAGTGTTTGATTAAGGTCAAACACTTTTTCTTTTGTGTGGTGTATAATAAAGTACATACGGAGGAAACATATGGAACAAGATTCTCTATTTTCAATACAAGAAGATACAAGGCCTTTAGCCGATCGTATGCGTCCGGAAACATTGGATGAATATGTAGGACAAAAACAGCTTGTTGCCAAGGGAAATCTTTTGTGGCAAATGATTGAACATGATCAGGTGACATCGATGATTTTCTGGGGTCCACCTGGAGTAGGAAAAACGACATTGGCACGTATTATTGCCCATCAGACAAAGAGTTATTTTGTGGATTTCTCAGCTGTTACTAGTGGCATTAAAGAAATCAAGGAAGTTATGAAACAGGCCGATACGCGTAGGGCCTTGGGACAAAAAACAATATTATTCGTAGATGAAATTCATCGTTTTAATAAGGCGCAACAAGATGCATTTTTACCCTATGTGGAAAAGGGAAGTATCATTCTAATTGGTGCTACAACAGAAAATCCTAGTTTTGAGATCAATTCCGCCCTTTTATCTAGGTGTAGAGTGTTTGTGTTAAACAGTCTAAATACGGATGACTTAAAAGATTTGATTATTCGTGCTATTTCCAGCTCAAAAGGATTAGGCAATTTAAAAATACATATTACGGATGAAGATATAGAGGCGATTGCCGCATTTTCAGGTGGGGATGCCCGCTTTTGTTTAAATACATTAGAGATGGTTGTTTATAATAGTCCAAGTGAATTGGATGGTATTCATGTTTCACAGGATATTTTGAAGCAATGCCTTCAAAAAAGGTCGTTATTGTATGATAAAAAGGGGGAGGAACACTATAATATTATTTCTGCTCTACATAAAAGTGTACGAAACTCCGATGTACAGGCCGCTGTATATTGGTTAGCACGTATGTTAGAGGCTGGAGAAGACCCTTTATATATCGCAAGAAGACTCGTTCGTATGGCTAGTGAAGACATTGGTATGGCCGATTCTAGGGCCTTAGAAATCTGTGTGGCAGCCTATCAGGCATGTCACTATTTGGGTGTTCCAGAATGCAATGTACATTTAACGCATGCAGCTGTTTATTTGGCTTTGGCTCCAAAATCAAACGCTTTAGAAGTGGCTTATAATAATGCGAAAAGTGACGCATTAAAAACATTAGATCAGCCAGTGCCTTTACACATTCGTAATGCGCCAACAAAGTTAATGAAAGAGTTAGGCTATAATAAAGGATATGAGTATTCACATGATTATGAATATCACATGACGGATATGCAATGTCTTCCAGATGCTCTAGTTGGTAAAGAATATTATGTACCAAGTGATCAGGGTTCTGAAGTGAAGGTGCGAAATCGTCTTGCGCAGATTAAACAAATCAAGGCGATGGTGCATAGGAATCGTATGATTAAGCAAAATCCTAAAGGAGGAAAATCGTGAAACCACATGAGCTAATGAATGAATTACAATATGGTGAGAGTATAGAAGTAGAATGTAAAAAAGCGTCAAATTCTTTACCAAAATCTGTATGGGAAACATATTCTTCTTTTGCAAACACAAATGGTGGAACTATATATCTAGGGGTTGATGAATCCAAAAACAATCATTTTGAGATTGTTGGAGTAGATTGTCCTGAAAAAATAATAAAAGATTTTTGGGATACAATTTCAAGCGATAAAGTAAGTTCAAATATTTTGTTGGAGAAAGATGTTCGTAAGGAATGTATTGATGGCAAAAGTGTTGTCATAATTCATGTACCTCGTGCCGATTACAAGCATAGACCAGTTTATATAAACGGAAATCCTATGAAAGGAACATATAAAAGAAATTATGAAGGAGATTATCATTGTACAGAAAGTGAGATAAAATCATTCTTTCGAGATGCTAGCGATGAAGGGAGCGATGGTACCTTGTTATCAGGCTATACAATGGAAGATATTGATGGAGATACTTTGCAGATGTATAGGAACGCATTTGAGGTACATAATCCCAATCATGTATGGAATTCATTGGATAATAAAAACTTTTTGAGAAGTCTTGGCGGATATGCAGTAAACAGAGGGACAAAAGAAGAAGGATTGACGTTAGCGGGATTATTGATGTTTGGGAAAGGCCTCTCTATACGGGAACGATTAGAGAATTTTCGCTTTGATTTTTTAGATATGACAAATTTGTTTGGAGACAGAAGATGGTCAGATCGTTTGACATATGATGGAACATGGGAAAATAACATTTACAATTTTATTAAGATAGTATTACCTAAGTTAGTGTCTGATTTAAAACGACCTTTTGTTTTGGAAGGTTTTCAACGGAAAGATGATACAGTAGTACATGCCTCTATACGAGAAGCAATGATGAATAGTATTATTCACTGTGATTATCATCAAGCTGGAATTTTAAAGATAATTAAAAAAAATAATGAATTTATTTTTTCTAATCCAGGTAGATTAAAAATATCTATTGAAGAAATTTATGAAGGTGGAAATTCAGTTGCGAGAAATCCTAAAATACAAACAATGCTGAGGATGATTGGATATGGTGAGAATATTGGTTCTGGATTCCCTATGATTTTAAAGACGTGGAAAGCCGAAAATTGGAGAAAACCAGAACTTTTAGAAAATGAAAACTTATCATGTGTTGAATTGCATTTACATATGATAAGTTTATTGCCTCAAGAGATAACAGAATATTTATCGCAAATATTTAAAGAGGATTATTTCTTGTTAGAAGCAGAAGAACAAATGATTTTAAGCATTACTTATATGGATAAGGAAATTACAAATGAGAAAATACAATTATTGCTTAACACACATGTTGTTGAAGTTGGTAAATATTTATCTGATTTAGTAAAAAAAGAAATGTTGGTAGTAAACCAAAATGGTAGATGGACAACCTATAGCATAAATGAAAAGTATGGAGTATCTTTGATTTCATCTTTGGAATCAGATGAAGATTTGAATAAAACAGATAGAGAAATATTAGAATATTTAAAGAATAATAAGAAAATTACATCTAAAGATGTTATAAAGTTGACTAATATTTCATCCATATCAGGGGCTAATAAGGCTCTAAAAAGATTATTTGATAAAAATCTGTTGAAAAAAACTAGAATTAAGAATAGTGTATTTTATGAAATAAAGGAGTATTAAAGTGAAAACCACTCAAAAAAGTGGAAACCACTCAAAAAAAGTGGAAACCACTCAAAAAAGTGGAAACCACTCAAAAAAAGTGGAAACCACTTTATGAGATACAAACAAAACTTGGAGGATTACATGAAAATAGAAATTCATAGTTTACAAGAAACACAGGAATTTGCCACTAAAATGGCAGATCTTTGCAGAAATAAACAATTAGTCATTACATTAGATGGAGATTTGGGTGCAGGTAAAACGACTTGGACAAAAAGTTTCGGGAAAGCTTTGGGTGTAAAGAATGTGATTAATTCACCAACCTTCACAATCTTAAAGGATTATAAACAAGAAGGTGGAGTCCCTTTCCATCATATTGATGCGTATCGTTTGGAAGGAAAATGTCAGGACTTAGGTTTTGAAGATTGTTTTGATGAAGGAATTACTGTAGTAGAATGGTCTGAATTTATTGAAGATCAATTGCCACAAGATCATATCAAAATTTCTTTTGAAGAAGGTATCGATGAAAATCGTACAGTGACATTAGAATATACGGGTCCTGTATCAAAAAGTATTGTGGAGGCATATCATGATTAGTTTATGTATGGATAGTGCTTATAAAGCATTAGTGTTAGGTTTATATAAAGATGGAACATTGATTGATGGTGTATCTATTGAAGCGTTCAAGAAACAAAGTGAAACGATTTTTGTGGAATTAAATCAATTGTTTGAAAAAACAGGTTTAGACTACAAAGACGTAGATGAAGTAATCATTACAGATGGTCCGGGTTCTTATACAGGTATTCGTATTGCGATGACAATTGCGAAAGTATTTTGTACACAAATGCATAAAACATTAAAGTGTATTAGTACAATGCAGTTGTTTGCGGGCATGGATGAAAGTGCCAATGTTATTTTGGATGCACGTAGTAAAAGGGCGTATGTAGCACATTTAGAAAAGGGTGTTGTTGTTGGTGAAACACAAATTTTAGAAGTCGATCAATTGGAAGATTTCTTAAATGAACATCCTGGAACATTATATGGAGATGGTTATTTGGTGAATCAAGAAGCTGCAAGTTGTGATTTCTTGAAGAATTTTATGGAGGTAGCAAGTCGTACAATTGAAAATGTACATGCTTTAGTTCCTCAATATTTAAAAGAAAGTGATGCTTATAAAGCATGATTTTTAAAGAAATGAAAGACACGGATCTTGTTCGTGTTTTAGAACTTGAACAAGCTTGTTTTAAACAACCTTGGCTAGAAAAAGATTGTTTATATGAATTGAATGAGAATCCCTTTTCTCATGGTTGGATCTTAGAAGATGGAGCTACCATTGTTGGCTACGCCTTTTTATGGGAAACATTTGAAATGGCGCAGCTAGCTCGTATTGGAGTCGATCCTGACTTAAGAAAAAGAGGATATGGTAAAGAATTGATGATGCATTTATTTGATCGAGCTCGAGAAGCAGCTTGTGAATATATGACATTAGAGGTTCGTGCTAGTAATGAGGCAGCCTTGAATTTATATCAAAAAATGGGCTTTATTCAAGTCAATGTATCTAAGAATTATTATCCGGATGGAGAAGATGCTATTGTGATGACATTGGCATTGTAGGAGGATTGTATGATTATTATCGGAATTGAAAGTAGTTGTGATGAAACAGCCGTTGCGGTTGTCAAAGATAAAAAGGAAGTACTATCGAGTGTAGTCGCAAGTCAAATTGATGTGCATACAGAATTTGGTGGGGTCGTACCCGAAGTTGCGAGTCGTATTCATGTAGAAAATATTTCGTATTGTATTGAAAAAGCATTGAAGGATGCCAATATCACTATGGAAGATGTGGATGCGGTTGCTGTTACGCAAGGTCCTGGCTTAATTGGATGTTTACACGTTGGTGTGCAAGCTGCCAAGACTTTGGCTTTTGCCTACCACAAACCATTAGTTCCTGTACATCATTTGGCAGGGCATATTTATGCCAATGAATTAGTGGTGGATATGAAATATCCTGTGTTGGCACTTGTTGTTTCTGGTGGAAATACAGAACTTGTTTATATGAAGGATGAAACAAGTTTTGAAATCTTAGGAGAAACACAGGATGATGCGATTGGAGAAGCCTTTGACAAAGTGGCTCGTGTGTTGGGTCTTGGATATCCTGGTGGTCCTAAAATTGATAAATTGGCAAAAGAAGGTAAGCCGGTATATGAACTGGCAAAACCGAAGACACAAGGTCGTTATGATTTTAGTTTTTCTGGATTGAAGAGTAGTGTTCTACAATTTACAAAGCGTATGGAAAGACAGGGCAAGACATTTGATATGGCAGATTTGGCTTGTTCATTCCAAGAATGTGCATTGGATGAAATTTTCTCTCGAGTAAGAGCTGTACTTGATGATCATAAAGATATTCGTCATTTCGTTGTAGGTGGTGGAGTAAGTGCTAACTCAAGACTTCGTGAAAAAGTAGAAGAATTAAGAAATGAATATCCAGAAGTTGAGTTTACAGTGCCTCCAATGTATTGTTGTACAGACAATGCAAGTATGATTGGTGTTGCAGGAACCATCGCCTATCTTTCTGGAAGAAGAGGAGATGCAAGTTTAACAGCCGATTCAAGTTTAGAAATTCAATAGGAGGTTTTATGCAAGAGTTACGTTTACTTCAAGAAAAAGATTTAGAAAGTATATATCCAATCTATGTATATTATGTAAAGACAAGTACAGCTATATTTGATGTTGTGCCAGATTCTTTTGATGTATTTAAAGAACATATGGTGGAAATTTCAAAGACAAATCCATTTTATGTCGCATTTAATAATGATGTTTTAATTGGTTATGGCTATGTGCACCCTGCTTTTTCTAAAGAGGCGTATAAGTATTGTATAGAACTTACTATTTATTTTAAAGAAGGAAAACATTATGGTTTGCCTTCAAAAATGCTAGATCAGCTTGAAGCGGATTGTAGAAAATTAAACATACGTTGGATCATTTCATGTATTACAGATTCGAATGAAGAAAGTATAGCTTTTCATAAAAAGCATGGCTTTACTATGTATGGGGCATTGCCTTCTTGTGGTATAAAATTTGATGCGTGGCATGGTGTGGTTTGGCTTTGTAAGAGACTGGATGAGGTTAAAAAGGATTTTTTGTGTGCAAGTAATGCAACTATCTTGGGTAATGTTTCAATTGGTGAAGGTTCAAGTGTTTGGTATAACGCTGTGATTCGTAGTGAAGAAGAAACGATTGAAATTGGGCAGGAAACCAATATTCAAGATCAGTGTGTTTTGCATACGGATTGTGGTTATCCATTAAAAATTGGTAATCGTGTCACGATTGGTCATGGGGCTATTGTGCATGGTTGTACGATTGAGGATGAGGTGCTTATTGGTATGGGTGCTATTATCTTAAATGGAGCTCATATAGGAAAGCATAGTATCATCGGTGCTGGTTGTGTTGTGCCTGAAAATATGGTGATTCCACAAAAGAGTGTTGTGATTGGAGTACCGGCTAAAATCATTAAAAAGACTTCAGAATCTCAGGTTTCTGACATTCTTTCAAATGCAGATCATTATATAAAATTATCGAAAAAATTGGGTTAGTCATTTGGCTAATCCTTTTGTATATTGTAAAATCGTTGTAGTGAGGTTGACTATGGAAAACTTATTAAATTATGTACGTTTAAGAAGAGATATCGACTTTTCTGTTCGTCCCTTTAATGAGGTGGATATGTTAGTATGTGCCGATCTATCTTATGTGGATTGGGATGGCATTGTGGAAAAGGACGAGGTTTCTTTAGAGGTAGCATGTCGTAAATATCTTTCTTTATATAGTGAAGAGGAATTAAAAAGTAAGTATACATTTTCAATGAATCTTCCACATTTAATTGATGCGTTGCAAGATACGATTCGTTATGGAAATATAAAGTTAAAGAACTATAAAAAAGTCTATAGCGATGAAGATGTGATTCAATTTAGTGTGGTAACACTTGTGTTGCCAGATGGATCTTTCGTTATTTCTTTTAGTGGTACGGATGGTAGTATTACGGGATGGAAAGAAAATTTAATGATGACCTATAGCAAGGATCTTCCTTGTCAAATCCTGGCGAGGGATTATGTCAAAGAAACTATTGCGGATATTCCTGAAACGAATTCTTTGTTTGGATTAAAAAAGAAAAAAATCTATCCAAAGATGTATTTGACGGGGCATTCGAAGGGTGGAAATCTGGCGATGTATGCCTATTTAAAAAATCCAAAACTACAGGGATATATTGAGGGTGTGAAAAGTTTTGATGGGCCTGGCTTTGCGGATGGTTTTTGGCAAGGTGATGAGGATGTGTCTAAGATTACAAACTATATTCCTAAGGATAGTATTGTGGGTCGTGTTTTAGATCATAGAGAACAAACAAAAGTCATGGATGCTCAAGGTTCTGGCCTAGTTCAGCATGATACGCTTATGTGGAGTGTGGATATAAAAGACTTTAATTATTGTGATGCACTCACAAAAGAGAGTGATGATTTATTGGAATATGCAAATAAGTTATTGATGGATCGTCCACTGGAAGAAAAAGAGCGTTATTGTCATTTGATTGGAGAATTATTTGATCGTATGGAAATTTATACGATTGCGGATTTAACTGAATTTTCATTTAAACAGGCATTGTCTGGAATTAAGGAGATTCGTCAATTGAATGCAGAAGAAATTAAGTTTATGTTTGAAGTTGTGAAATTTATTGCGGTGCAATCCGCTCCAATATTAGTGAAGGGAAGAAAGTGAAATGAGAAAAATAGGTTGGATTGGTGCTGGCATTATGGGTCAGCCAATGGTTATTCATTTATTGAATAAGGGTTATGAAGTGCATGTGTACGCAAGACATCCAGAAAGGGTAGAACAAGCTAAAAATGCAGGTGCCATTTTAGAAGAATCGATTGAGTCTTTGACATCCAATGTAGATGTGATTTGTACAATGGTCGGTTTTCCTAGTGATGTTAAAGAAGTATATGATGTGATTTTTAGTTGTATTGAAGCGGGTAAAACTTGTATTGATTTTACGACTTCAAGTCCAAAGTTAGCTAAAGAATTGTATACAAAAGGAAAAGAATTGGGTGTTCATGTATTGGATGCGCCAGTGACTGGTGGAGATACGGGAGCGAAAAATGGTACTCTAACTGTTTTGGTTGGTGCAGACAAAGAGGATTTTGAAACAAATAAAGAAATCTTTGAAGCGTTTGGAACACAAATTGAGTATTGTGGCAAGGCTTGTTGTGGTCAACATGTCAAGATGGCGAACCAAATCATGATTGCGAATACGTTACAAGGTATTTGTGAGGCCATGTCGTATTTGAATTGTAAAGATGTGGATGAATCTTTCGTGTATCGCTTCTTGCGTAATGGTGCTGCTGGATCTAAACAATTGGAATTCCAAGGTAAGAAGATGTTAGAGAATGATTATGCGCCTGGTTTTTATGTGAAGCATTTTGTGAAGGATTTAAAAATTGCAGTACAAGAGGCCAATTTTCCTTTGTATGGTGTAAATCGTGTCATCAAAGAATATGTGGATCTAATGGATCGTGGTATGAGTGATTTAGGCACGCAATGTTTGATTGAATATTTTAGAAAGCCACAAATTAAAGCAGTCATCTTTGATATGGATGGTTTGATGTTTAATACGGAAAAGATGTTTAAGGATGAGTTCAAAGAGAAGGCTAAAGAATTAGGCGTTTCTTGTCCAGACTATTTTCCGGAACCTTTAATTGGTTGTGATTCAAGAAAGGTTACAGAGTTTGAAATGATGTATCCAGGTGTGACAAGAGTTATGGAAGAAATTCAGGAAGAGCGTGTGGATTATTTCTTTACATATTTTAAAGAGCCTGGTAGTGCCAATATGGTTGGATTACAGAATTTAATTGAGTATATTGAAGAGAATAAGATTCCTTATGCGGTGGCTTCAAGTTCACATCCGCAGGCTATTAAAAAGTTCTTGTCGCATGCAGGCTTTGTGTTAAGTCCAAATGTGATTGTATCTTCTAAAGAGGGATATAACTCAAAGCCGGCTCCAGATGTTTTCTTGGCAGCAGCTGAAAGATTAGATGTAAAGCCAGAAAACTGTTTAGTGTTAGAGGATAGTAAGCATGGAATTATGGCAGCAGCCAATGCGAAGATGCAATCCATTTTTATTCAAGATCAGATTGCGCCAGATGACGAAATGAAGGAGTATATCCAAGAATCTTGTAAGGATTTAAATGAAATAATTGATTATTTAAAGCGTTGTAAATAATTGGTTGCTACTTTATAATATTTTTGAGAAATTAATAGGAGGACGTAATGAAAAAAGAATTAGTCATTGTTCTTGATTTTGGAGGACAATATAATCAGTTGGTTGCACGTCGTGTTCGTGAGTGCAATGTATATTGTGAAATTTATTCATATAAAACAGATTTAGAAAAAATCAAAGCTATGAATCCAAAGGGAATTATCTTAACTGGAGGACCAAATAGTTGTTATGAGGCAGATTCACCTACATATTCAAAGGAATTATTTGAATTGGGTATCCCAGTTCTTGGTCTTTGCTATGGCGCACAATTGATGATGCATGTATTGGGTGGAAAAGTAGAAAAAGCGGATCACCGTGAATATGGTAAGACAGAGGTTCTTGTGGATAAGACTTCTTCTAAAATCTTTGAGGGGGTATCAGAAAAAACAATTTGCTGGATGTCACACTTTGACTATATTTCACAGGTAGCACCTGGTTTTGAAATTACGTCTCATACAGATAACTGTCCTTGTGCATCAAGTGAAAATGCAGAAAAAGGATTATATGCAATTCAGTTCCATCCAGAAGTATTACATACACAAGAAGGGTCAAAAATGTTATATAACTTCGTTCGTGGTGTTTGTGGATGCTGTGGTGATTGGAGAATGGATAACTTTGTTGAAGAACAAATTAAGGCTATTCGTGAAAAGGTTGGAGATGGAAAAGTTTTATGTGCCCTTAGTGGTGGAGTAGACTCTTCTGTTGCAGCTGTATTATTATCAAAAGCAATTGGTAACCAATTGACATGTGTATTTGTTGATCATGGTTTACTTCGTAAAAACGAAGGGGATGAAGTAGAGGCTGTATTTGGCCCAGAAGGTCCATATGAATTAAACTTCATTCGTGTAAATGCGCAACAAAGATATTATGAAAAGCTAAAGGGTGTTGAAGAACCAGAAGCAAAACGTAAGATCATTGGTGAAGAATTCATTCGTGTATTTGAAGAAGAGGCTAAGAAAATTGGAAAAGTTGATTTCTTAGTTCAGGGAACGATTTATCCAGATGTTGTTGAGAGTGGTTTAGGTGGAGAATCTGCTGTAATTAAATCTCACCACAATGTTGGTGGACTTCCTGATCACGTAGATTTCAAAGAAATCATTGAACCATTACGTGACTTATTCAAGGATGAAGTTCGTAAAGCTGGTTTAGAATTAGGTATTCCTGAATACTTGGTATTCAGACAACCATTCCCAGGACCTGGTTTAGGAATTCGTATCATTGGTGAAGTAACTGAAGAAAAAGTAAAAATCGTCCAAGATGCAGATGCTATCTATCGTGAAGAAATCGCAAATGCTGGATTAGACCGTTCAATCGGTCAATACTTTGCAGCATTGACAAACATGCGTTCAGTAGGTGTTATGGGTGATGAAAGAACATATGATTATGCCATCGCTTTACGTGCTGTTAATACAATTGACTTTATGACTGCAGAATCAGCTCAGATTCCATATGAAGTATTAAATAAAGTTATGTCTCGTATTATCAATGAGGTTCGTGGGGTTAACCGTGTAATGTATGACCTTACTAGTAAGCCTCCTGGAACAATCGAGTTTGAATAATTCAATAAACACAAAAAGTCCTTTATATAAGGGTTTTTTTATATGCCGGTTTTGGCTGTGAGTACAAAATGAGTACATAAATTATTGAATGAATTATCGGGAACCGATAATTCATATGACTGTATAAGAAAAAAGCACCAAAATTAGAGCAAAATAATAAAGCAGATTCACATGTACTATTAGGGACAGTTGATCTGCTTTTATTTATTGTTAATTTTGTTTATCGTATGTAATCCAATCTGAATCCCACATGTTTTTATAAGCATTGAATTTTCTCTTGCTTAAATGCCCGTCTACATCTTTATATTTCCATCGAGTCATGTTTTTTACATTGTCTAAAGCATGATCAGGTATATATAGAGAATTTTTTTCTCTTAAGTCAGTTTCTTTTTTTAAAAGTGAATAATTTTTTATTGGAGATATAAAACTTTCTCCATCCGTATTTACGACTAATTGTTTTTCTCCTCCGTTTACCAATATGTATGCATTAGATTTTGATATTTCATATGTGCCTTTTGTTAGATTTGATTCTGTGTAGTAAGGTGTCAAAATCAAAAAGTTAAGAAAAATCATTATAATTAGCATAGGAAATACGAAAATAGTCGGACTAGTCTTTTTATTAAGAATAGCGTTTATGCGGTAATTCAGATTTGATTTTCTATTGAATGATAAGTTTGAACTTAAAACAGTTGTAGAAGATTTGATTGCTTGTTTTTTCGTTTTAATCAGAAAATTCAGGTAATCTAGTTTTTGGTGTTCTTCAAGATTTTCAATAGTTTTGTTGTCAGCGTGAAGTTCAAGATAAAGATCCAACTGCTTGTTAAAAATATATATTGGAATAAACCACCAAAATAGGATTTTAAATACATTTACAATGAACTTGATGAAATTATCTTTGTGTAAAATATGTGTTATTTCATGTTTAAGTGCATAATCAATTTCTTCGTTGTTCAGATTTTCAGGTATTAAAATGATTCCTTGTAATCCTATAACAATCGGTGTATTGATGTAGGATGTTTGATAAATTTCATAATCAGGATTTACTATACGATTACCTTTTTTTCTTATCTCGCGAATGATGTAATTACATTCTCTGATTTGTTTCATTAGTTCTGTAAATTGGTAGATGCTTCCAATTATAGCAACAGAAAGTAGAAAATGGTACATGTAAATCTGATTGAATAGTTTATATTGAAGAATATCGATTAGTGGATTCATAATCTTATCTAAAGGGATAAGAATTGATAACTTGGTTTCAAATGGAAAACATAGTTTTATGAATATGATCAACAAAAATAATCTGAAGAATACTTGATTCATGTTCCATTGTTTATGAATACAAAAATCAAAAATAAATATCATACAACTTGTCAAAATTAATGTGGATAGTAATGTTGACAAAATAAATGTCATATAATTCACCTAATTTCTTTTTTTCGTTTGTCAATTAGCTTTTGAAGTTCATTTAAAGAATCTAAATCATCTTCTTCATCAACTAATCCGCATAGTAGTTTAAAACGATTCGAATCGCTAATAAAAGCAGATATATATTGAGTTTGAGAAACTAAAGGCTTATATGTTCGAGTTAGAGACTTTTTGTTGAAAACAACGTCATCTACTTCTATAAATTTACATTTTAATAAGTTACGCAAAACTTGTTGAACGGTATTGATATTTAAGTCGGGTGATGTATCTTTGATTTCACTAGCTGATAATGCGGAATCGGCATTCCATAAAATATCCATTATAGTTCTTTCTTTTTTTGTTAGTTGTTCCATGAGTTATTCCTTCTTTCGTTTATATTTTAACATATACAAAAAATAAATAAAACACTTGTAAAAAAATAATAGCGTGGTATATTTTTGATAGGAAAACGTTTTCTAACACATTGAGAGGTGAATATAAATGAAATACAAAACTTTACTTGCATTTGCTTTAGTGGCAGCACTAGGATTTACAACATGTTCTGTTTTTGCAGAAGAGCTCGGTGCAAAGCCTGTAAATCAAGAAAACACTGAAGTGTTATTTGGAGATTTGAATGATAATGATAAGGTTGTTGAATTAGAGGATGGAGGATTTCTATATGGAGAGGCAACGGTAACGGATGAAAATGATCCGACATTTGAACCAGTTGAATATAATAGTTTTGATGATCCTAATTCGATAACAGTAAAGGATGCTAAAAAAATTATACAGGAGGGTTCTGCTTCTAATTTTGCAAGAGGTTCAAATGTGCCTGATAGCTCAACAAAGACTTTAACACTAAAACCCAACAGTCATTATCAATCAAGCGAATTTAGTGGAACTGGTTGGAGATTTGGAGGTTACTTTTTTAAAGCTTCATCGGGTTCAGGAACATATTTACGATGGACAAGTTACAAAGATGCAGGTAGAATAGGAAATTACTCTGAAGCCGTAGGTACAAAAAATGGTTCGTTGCAAGGGACGGTAATAGAAAAAAATCAAACACAATATGTAAGTCGTGGGGGAAGTGGAATGATTTATTACACGTATTCACCTTTACAAGGGACTTATTACTATGTAGTCAATATTTAAAGATGGAGGTGAAACAATGAAAAAGCTTCGATTATTAATTCCTTTGTTTATTGGTCTAGTTGCTGTTTCGGCTTATCCTGCTTTTGCAAGATCGAGTGAAGAACCGGTTAATGTTGAAGAAGTGAATGAAACAAATGAGGATGTAGGCTATTTTCCTGGATGTGATGATGATGAAAAAGTGATTCCATTAGGGGATGGCTTTCTAGGTGGAGAAGCTTACTTACAAAATGGGAATGAAGAGATCTACTTGAATAGTGAAACGGATTCAAGTGCAATTACTGTTAAAGAAGCAAAGGAAATCTTAGAAAGCCGACAGGTAGAGTCTGACGATCAATAATTTAGGTTAGCTATGTAAAATACCATACACATGATATGTATGGTATATTTTTTTTTTTTTTGAATCCTTATTCGTTTTTGTCGTTAAGATTATTGATGTTACCTGTGATAACTGTGAATTTTTCTTCGGAGTTGTTTGATTCTTTTTCGTCATTCAATTTTTTTTGTAGTGCTTTTACCTGTGTTTCCATCAATTCTTTTTCTGACGTTTCTCTGTATTTCTTGAATGAGATTGGAATCATATATTTCTCATATATTTGTGATTTCTTGTTTAAAGATTCTTCTTCTGAAATCAGGTGGTTTGAGCAATCGAAACATACGGATTGCATCTCATATAAATAGGAAATTAGATTGTCGCCAAGAGCATCATTATTCAACAATGTAAAAGTAACTTTAGGATGTATACATTCACTTTTGTTTTTAGAAGAACTATGACTCTTTTCAGCTTCCACCTGAAATGAAAGGCTGTCTATTTCAAATAGTTGGCTGATCATATTACCTATATCCGTGACTGTTAATGTTGAGTCTGGAACAGAATTGTATCCGTTTAGCCATTCAAAAGATACATTACATTCTTTCATGATTTTTCCTATGACTTCAAATGAAGGTAGATATTTATCTTTTTCATAAGCAGAAATGGAAGGTTGAGGAACGTCTAATAATTTTGCGAATTCAACCTGCGTCATTTTCATCATTTTTCTAGTTTTCTTGATTCTTTGTCCCATTGTTTCCATATAATCACTTCCTGTTGAATATATTGTATCATTTCAAAAAATAAATATCAGAAAAACTTATAAATATATGAAATACTTATTGACAAATTGCGAAGTATAAGAATATATTATAAATATAAGAAATGCGTATATTTATGACGATGCTTTCCTCAAATTAAAAAAGCAGTGAAGATACATATCAGGCAAGGAGGTGAGTATATGTCGGACAAGGCTTTATTGGGTGCTGCGGATATTGCTGAAATATTAGGTGTTTCTAAAAGCAAGGCTTACACAATAATTCGTGAAGGAAATCAAGAATTAAAGAGTATGCATAAGCTAGTGATTTCTGGAAAACTGCCAGTGGAGTATTTTAACGATATTTGTTATTCCAGTAAATCAAACAGGGATGAAGAAGGGAGTTGATCGTATTGGCAAGTATTACGTTAAATCCTAAGACGAAAAAGTATGATGTGCAGTTTCGTGTAAAGGATGCGATGGGAAATTGTAAGAAGTCAACGAAACGTGGTTTTAAAAGAAAATCGGATGCAAAGAAGTGGCTAAATGAATATGAGCTTAAAAAGAGCGAGAACCTTTCAATGAAGTTTTCTGATTATGTGGATGTATATCTAGAAGATTTACAACCTCGATTAAGAAAAACAACGTACGAGACGAAGAGAACATATTTACGAGTACATATCACTCCGTTCTTTGGCAATTATGGACTGGATGATATTTCAGTGTCGATGGTAAGAAAATGGCAGAATCAGCTGATTGAAAGAGGATATTCAGAAACGTATCAAAAAACATTGAACAATCAACTTAGTGCACTTTTCAACCATGCGGTAGCATACTATGGATTGAAAAATAATCCAGTACGTATAGCTGGTTCCATTGGAAAGGAACATGGTGATGAGGTAGAGTTCTATACAAAAGAGGAGTTTGATCGTCTGATCGAGCAAACAATGAACAATCAAACGGTTTATACGATCTTTATGACGTTTTACTGGACGGGCATGAGATTAGGAGAATTAAGAGCGCTGACACCTAATGATATTCATATTGACGAAAAGTATATTGATGTGAATAAATCGTTGCAGGTCGTTAAGGGTAAAGAAATTATTACGGATCCTAAAACACCAAAGAGTAAAAGAAAGATCACGATTCCTGATTTTTTGGCTGCTATTTTAAAGGAGTATATGGATTCATTGTATAATCCAAATCCGAACAAGCCAATTTTCAGGATGTCTAAAGGAGCAATCCATCATGCCTTGAAAACAAGTGCAGTTAAGGCTGGATTAAAGCCACTGCGTATCCACGCGTTTCGTCATGCGCATGCAGCATATTTGATTGAAATGCAGGTTCCAATTTTGGCAATCTCAAATCGTTTGGGACATGAAAAGATACAGACAACCATGAATACTTATGGACATTTATATCCAAATAAACAAAGACAAATTGCAGATGCGATTGAAGCAAGGGTAAAAGGTGAATTTTAGATGCCAGGATTAAATAAGAATCGCAAAAGACCTGTCACAATAGCTTTTCGAGTAACTGCACAGGAAGCACAAAGAATCAATCAGAGAGTTAAGATTTCAGGATTATCAAGAAGAAAGTATTTTATGAATACTTTTCTAGGCCAGAAGATTGAGCTAAGTGGTGGCTGCTTTGAAAGTAATCGGCTTGCTTCAGAACTGAAAAAGATTCGAATGAAGCTGGAGATGCTGGAAGTAAATTCAACACAATTGGAAGAAACGATTGATGAGTGTCATGCTCTGCTTTCTGAATTATCGAAAGTGATCAAAGAAAATGAGCCTGTACAAAAAGAAGTTTCTGCATTCACTCAGGAAGAAGACTGGTTAGAAGATGTCATTATTAGATGAAATTGTAGCGAATATAGAAAGTATTGTGTGTAAAGATGAGTTGAAGAAATATCTATTTCGAAATGTGTGTTTTGTGAATGATGAAGATATGTATGTGATTGAAACAGCACTTTCTCAAAGGGAAGATATAGATGCTCGATGGAGAAAGTCTATTTATGCACAGCTTTTAAAATCTCCCAAAGAGGGATTTATTGTAAATATGATATTGCAGGAATGGAATATTCGCTATTTAAAGGGTCGGGGATTCTATCTTTATACAGGTAAATATTGGAAGTATACGCAAGATGAAATTGTTTCTAAAAAGATTGGTGATTTTTTGGGAAAATGGAAACAGGGAAACAAGGTGCGTTCAATTTTGAAGTTATTGAAAGATGAATGTATAACAGAAGAGGAATTCAATAAAAAAGATGTTATATGTTTTCAAAATGGTACGTTGCATCTTGAATCGGGTTTGTTGAAGAAACATAGTCCTAAGGATCTTTGTTCAATCATAATGTCTTATGATTACGATGAAACCAAAAAATCAAAAGAATGGGCTGCATTTGTGATGGATATATGCAATGGAAAACAATATCGTTATGACAAACTTCAATTGTTATGTGGATATATTTTGATGAGTGATTGTCATCTGCAGAAATGTTTTATCTTTTATGGTACAGGAGCAAATGGTAAGAGCGTATTTATGAATATTATTTCAAATGTATTTGGCCAGGAGAATGTGACACATCTGCAACTTGTAGATATGTACGACAAGTTTCAACTGATTCAGCTGGAGTCTGCACTATTAAATCTAGGTGAGGATTCAGGCTCTTCTTTAAAAGGTGGAGATTCAGAATTAAAAAGATTATCTGCCGGAGATCGCGTTAGTGCATGTTATAAGGGAAAAGATTTTATTAGCTTTCGTTCAAGAGCAAAATTGATTTTTGCGATGAATGATATCTTGTTTTCAAGCGCAATCAATCAAGGAATATTGCGTAGACTGTCTACGATTATGTTTGAGGTTCATTTTGTAGATGAGCCAAAACTGCCCGAAGAAAAAAAGATCGATCGCAATCTTGAAGATAAACTTTCTAAAGAACTTTCTGGCATTTTCAATTGGTGTTATGAAGGATATTTAAAATTGAAGAAAGTTGATTGCTTCGCTAGAGATGAAGATGATATTGAAATGGAACGAATGTTTTTGGATGTATCTTCACCATTGTATGGATACTATGTTCAGATGGAACCGTTAAAAAGATTTACTCCTACTAGAGAAATCTATGATAACTATTTATTTTGGTGTAGAGATAAAGGAATCAAACCTAAAGCACTATCAACATTCTCATCACAGTTTGCACTGGTTTCAAGAAGTTCTTATAAAAAGAATGATTCTTATAAAGATGAGAATGGAAAACATATTCGAGGATATGAACCGTTATAAAATCACTATATTTAAAATAACCAGGTTACCCGGTTCTGATTTTGATATGTATTAGAACCAGTGTACCTGGTTATTTTTCAAACGACAGGTATTTTTTTCGGTAGGTAGAAGATAGAAGAAATGTGAGAACCAGTAAAACTAGGTAAATGAAATAGAAGACGAGTCACTTTGATGGTGACGGTGTGACGGTTTTGGGGGTATACCCTTCCAATCGTCATACCGTCATAAATTATTTGGAAGGATAAAAAAAATGTATTAGCAAGCAACGCATATGGTCACCCATATACAGAAGGGAGGTCATCAAATATGACGCGAAAACGAGAACATCGAATGACGGTGCGTTTGAACGGGGATGAATATACTAAAGTTTTGAGTAAGATTGAAAGGTCAGGATTATCCAAACAGGAGTATATCTTATCTTCGATTCTGAATAAAAAGATTCAGGAAAGATTGAATGTGGATTATTTTAAATTAATAAATGAAGTAAATCATGTGGGAACAAATCTAAATCAGATCGCAAGAAAATTAAACGGTAATGAATCTATTTTGAAGGATGAAATCTTTAAAAATCAGCTGTTGCTCAATCAGGTTTTGAAGAATCTTAATGATCAGATCAAAGGAAATTCAAATGGCAACAACTAAGATATGGAGTGTTAAAAATCGATTAGATCATGTTCTTGAATATGTATCTAATGAAGATAAGACGATCGATAAACTTGGATCGTATGTTTCAAGAAATGAAGCTACAGAAAATCAGAAATATATGACTTGTGTGAACTGTTCTGGCAATGATCCATTTACAAGTATGATGAATTTAAAAGATGTTTTTCACGATACATCCAATATTATTGCGTATCATGCGATACAATCATTTAAGCCACACGAAACAAATGCAGATACAGTTCATGAAATTGGTGTTGAAACCGCAACAAGATTATATGGAGATAGATATCAGTTTGTCGTATGCACACATTTGGATAAGGATCATCCGCATAATCATATTGTATTGAATCCGATATCGATTGTTGATGGTAAAAGATATCATAATTCGATGAAAGACATTTATCAGTTAAGAGAAGTTTCAGATGAAATATGTAAAGAATACGGATTGAGTATAGTGGAAAAACCACAAGGAAAAGGACAATCTAGAAGTCAGTATTATTCGGCTAGGAGCTATATTCGAGAAATAAAAAAAGACATAGATGCTGCCTGTATACGTGCATTTACAGTCAAAGATTTTGTTCAAGACATGAAGCTGGAAGGATATTCATTTGAAGAAGTGGAAGGACTGGACTGTGTAGTTCATCCTAATTATGATAAGCCAATACCATTGTTGTTGCTGGGACAAAGATATTCTTTGGATTGTATTGAACAGAGAATAGAAACAGAAGAAGTTAGATATGTTTCACTAAAGATCGTTTACAAACAAAAAGATGCAGATCGTATTTATGGACAATATAAAAGTGGAATGTTTAAAGGTTTCATGAAAGAAGTAGTCAAATTTCAAGTGTTGTTAGGTATTCTTCCCCATTATTCTGCAACGAAAATAAAGCTTTCAAAAGAAATGCGAAAAGAATGTAGAAAGCTAGATCTTATCACAAATGCAACAACGATCATGGCAAAAAATGATATTGATACATTAGAAAAACTAGAATCTGGTACTACGTCAAGAAAAAGGACTCATAAAATAGATAAATTTTAAATTCTAATGTTTTGAATAATAATTATTCTCATATTGATTTGGTGATTCATAACCGCAATGGCTATGGATTCGT
>NZ_JACRWH010000035.1:0-22166 GCF_014306155.1 Holdemanella hominis
TATCAGCGCAATATGAAACCTAAATCGGCTATACCATTTAATACAAAAGCATCATAGCGCTACATTGATTATATTTCATATATGAGTCACAGGCAAATTTTTTTGAAGTGCAAAAATTTACCTTTTCGTCATACCTTAAATACCACATTTTTAACTGTAACGTAAGTAAAGGCCTGGATATAGAATTGTATCCAGGCTTAACTTAATAAGAATTTATCACTGTCACTATCCCGTTAGCTTAACTTAATGACATTGGAATTAGTCTCTGGGATTTTGTGCATATTCTTGTTTTGATTGTAAAACACGGATTGCGAATATAGATAGAATAACCAATCGAATGAGATCTAGAATCACAAAGAAGATAAATACACGAAGCGAATATTCCTGTGATTTATAGTAGTTCATAAAGGTTGGTAAATAAACTAAAATACGAATAAATTCGCCTATCATACAACATGCGATAATCTTCTTTGTCGCCTTTTGATTGTAGTACATATAGAATAATGGAATGGTCCAAATAAAAGCAGTAAAAATACACAACATAAACATGTCTTTTGTTGCAAATACTTTTTGCATATCCAAACTTGCAAATAGATTTGAAAAGATTTGTATTAGAATTGGAAATAAAATTAATTCGCCATAAATAATAATGCCTAAACGAACGGATAGTTGGGGCAAAGTCATAGGAGCTTTTTCTACTACATATTCATCTTCTTCATCTTGTTCAGTTGGTTCGAATTTTTTTTCGTATTTATCTTTGATTTTTTCATAATCTACATTCTTTGTTTGTTTAGCTACCCAATCATCGTTTTCATCGTCTAACTCGATTGTGTGATCAAAATAAATCTTGCACCAACGATTGTTTCTTAAGTATCCCCCAATTTGGCAAAGTACAATGGTTTTTAAAAGCATACAAGCAACAAGGACAAAGAATGGTAAGATGGTTGTAAGGTTTGACAACAATAATTTGATTGGAAAGTATATAATCAAAAAACTGATCGCAATATTTATCCAATATAGAATACGAAACCATTTTTTACCTGTTGAAAGAAGAAGAAATGTGATGCCATATAAAAGAATCTGTCCGATTCCTAATTTGATCAACATAGAGCGGAATGCTGGATCATCTACTTTCAAGAATTCCATGCTTGAGAAAAGATATGCCATGGCTAAAAAATAAACGCAAAGTACAAAAAAATAAAGAATAAGATGTATAGTGATTTTATGTTTTGATTTTTGGTATAGGATTAGGTTTTCTTCTTGTTTAGAATACATATATGACCTACTTTCTATTAGAAATGATTGATTCTTTTCTCTTAATACATTCTATCACAGAACGAGGAAACTAATAAAATACATTGTCAATATTTTAACAATGGATTAATATATCAAAGGAGGGATAACAAACATGGATTTAAAAACAATTCGAATTCAACGTGTGGTTGAAAAACAAAATTTGGCTTCCGTTATGAAGAGTGGATCATTGGATGTATTAGCTACACCGCAAATGATCGCATGGATGGAAGAGGCTGCATGTCTATGCCTAGAATTAGAAGAAGGTAAGACAAGCGTTGGCATCAGTATGAATGTGTCTCATGATATGGCAAGTCCATTAGGGGCAACAATCACAATTGAGGCTAAGATGGTTAATGTGGATGGTCGCAAAATTGATTATGAAGTACAAGCGTTCCAAGATGGTAAATCAATTGGAAAAGGTGTACACAGTCGTTTTGTGGTTGATGCACAAAAATTTATCGATAAAACATACCAGAAATAAAAAAAGAAACCCATGTTAATATGCATGGGTTTTAAAATCCGCTTTTGATTCTATCTATATCTTTCTTATCGCCACTAGCTAACCAAACCATATAATCCGGGTAATTTGTGTCTTTAAGTGCTTTTATTTCTTGTTTTACACCATCTGCATCTATATTGTATCCCTGAATCCATGTTCGGTATTTAGCGGGATATTTGATACTTTTTAATTGCTCGTCACTGATCTTAGTGAATGCATATAAAGTGTCGTATGGCTTTTCAATAGGATTATCAATGTTAAAGCTTCCATTTGAAAAGTGATCTAAATAAGGCATAGGACAAATGATATCAACGACATTGGCGATGGCTGGAAGAAATTGTCCAATATCTTGATCATCGCAAGCTACAATAGGCCACGCGAACATATCGGCTGCAACATAAACGCGTTTTGGGGATAATTCTTCTTTTGCGTATTGAAGAAAACTTTGGATGGCGGCTACTTTACTTTCTTTATATGTATTGTGAAAGTTTAGTTTAGAGTTTGCGCTTGCGGTTCCATCAGGAAAACGGACATAATCAAATTGAATTTCATTAAAGCCTAGATCAGCACACTCTTTGGCAAGTTCCACATTATACATCCATGCTTTTCTAGAATACGCACTAGGCCAGTATTGATCGTTGTAGACAACTAAATTGCCATTGTGGTCCGTTAATGATTCATTTGGGTTTTCCATCGCAAAAACAGCATCTTTAAAAGTAACGATACGGCTTACACAATAGAATCCCTTTTTTTTGTATTCTTTTATGATTTTTGTTAAGTTTTTTTTTGAGATCATCGCATTATTTGTTGCTTGACTAGGATTTGATAAATAATCCTTACATACATCACTCGCATATAAAACTGAGCCTTCATCATTCTTAGTTTCGACAATAATCGTATTGATGTTCTTTAACTTTTCGATGTATTTTTGATTGTTGATGAAATTGTCCATTGATACATGGACGGACTTAACATGTTTAGGCATCGAATTTTCTTTATATATTTCTTTTTTGATAGGCTTGTAGTCAATTTGTGATGTGTAGGCATCTTTAGAATATCCATCTTTGTAGTAATCATCCCAATATGTCGAATAAGATATGGCTTGATCATACTTTTTTAATGCTAATTTTCTTGATGATTCCACATATGCACCACTTAAGTAATAGGTTTTGTTTTGCTTTTTGACTTTGTACCAACGAATTTGGCCTGTGTCTTTATCCCAGTCTTTTTGATCGATGGAGACTACCTTTACTTTTTCACCTTTCTTGACAATCACTTTACTTAGTTTTCCACCTTTTTCTTCTCTTAAGTTTACCAGTCTTCGACAATAGACATAATCTAAGTGAGTAGCTTCTTCAAAACTATTTGCGAGATTTGAATTCTTAACTTTTAGTTTATCGTGATTGTATATGATAATGCTTGAATATTCTTGTTTTTGATGAACTTTTACTTTTGTACCTTTAGGAATTTTAATTTTTTCAATAACAGCTTCACCATCTTCTAAATGTGCTTTTTCTACCGTTAGCTTACTGGTATCGCATTTAATATATCGAGTAGGGTGGAGTGAGTTTGCGGCTAAGGTAAGTAAAAATAAAAATGCCACGATTAGCATTGGAAGAATGAACATTTGTTTACTTTTCATGTAATCACCAATAGAATCGTAGCATAATTCATATAATTGTCAATTTTAAAGCGCTTTTTGGGATGATTTCCATCGAATCAGACCAATGTTTAATAGAATTAGGGATAAAGCACCACAAGTATCAATGCATATGTCTGTAATCTGCGGGCTTCTTCCTGAGACAAAAGATTGATGCCATTCATCACTGCAAGCATATAGAATGCATGTGACCAAAGCGTATAGTGCAGAGTGTTTCACACCATAGCTCTTATACATATAGAATGTATTGAATCCAAGCATGGCATAAATTGTGAAATGTGCGAGTTTACGAACGATATGCATTGAGAATGGTAAAAATTGTAAAAACCAGGCACTTGTTTGTGTGGATTGTGCTGCATTTTGACTGGAAAAATAAAAGATCAGTAGCATGTTACAGATTGTAAAAATGGTAAAAATGTGTTTTTTCAATTCGAAAACTCCTTTTGTTGAATAAATAAAGCATAGTTCGCCTTCTTGTAGTCGGATTCTTTGAAATAGTGGCGAACATAAACAAAATGATAATCGAAAGCTTTGGACATGTCAAAATCATCTAAAATAATATAACTTGTCACATTGTTTTCATTAATAAATTCTTGAATAGCTTTTGTGCGTGGATTAATCAAAGTGGTAACGGATTTAACATACTTTCCTAAATCAAAGATGTCAAACATGGCCTGAAGTTGTTCTAATGAATAGACTATTCTCCATGAGCTTGTGATGATGATTTGAGCATCATATTTTTCAATGAGTTGCTTCAAAAGTTGAATACTTTCTTTTGAAAAACAATAATAAACTTGATTAACTAAATATGCGTTTAGTGTGGCAATTTTTGGGTGGTTCAATTTTTTTGCCAGGACATCTGGTAAATTGTAATCGAGACAATAGGAATTCTTTTTACGACTCGGATTGATTACTCCATCGATATCTAAAAATATACATGGTTTCATATGTGTTCCTCCTTTTATTATGATAGTCAAAATTGTACTCAAGTTCAAATGTTGGTATAATCTGTAAAAAGGATGTGTGATTATGGAAAATAAAATTGTTCTTGTGACAGGAATGTCAGGGGCCGGAAAATCAAGTGCAATGAATGCTCTAGAAGATTTGGGCTATTATTGTATGGATAATTTTCCTAAGGAATTGTTGGATAATTTAGAAGACTTACTAAGAAAAGATGAGTCTCATTATAAAAATGTAGCACTTAGTGTGAGTGCTATTGATTACCAGGCTTTTGTGAGCTACTTTGAAAATATTAACCGCGATCTTCAAATCTTGTTTTTAGATTGCAGCGATGAAGAATTGTTGTTACGTTATCGCTTTACAAGAAGACAACATCCAATGATCGTGAATCATTTGGCTACAACATTAGAAGATGCGATTGAAGTAGAACGCGATTTTTTGGATCATCTACAAGAGAATTCACAGAATACGATTCATATTGATACGACAAAATTAAGTACTTCTGCTTTGGCAAGTCGTGTTTTACACCGTTTTAAAAGTGCTCAAAGAAGCGTGTTTACAGTCACATTCCAATCTTTTGGATTTAAACATGGAGTACCATTAGATGCAGATATGGTCATTGATGTTCGTTTCTTGCCAAACCCATTTTATGATCCATTGCTTCGAGATAAAACAGGAAATCAAAAAGAAGTATATGACTATGTAATGGATAAACCAGAAACACAAGAGTTTATTGTAAAACTAAAGGATTATTGTGATTTTGTGTTCTCACAATACGAGAAACAGAACAAGTCCCATATGATTGTTGCGATTGGATGTACAGGTGGTCAACATCGCTCGGTTTCGATTTGTAACTGGTTGTATGATGAATATAAGGATACATATCGTTGTTTTAAATCGCACCGTGATATTGGAGTTGACGAAGAATGAAAAAAATAGTCGTAATTGGTGGGGGCACAGGTCTTTCAAGCATGTTAAAGGGTATGAAACGTTTGGAAGATGTTGATTTAACGGCCATTGTTACAGTAGCCGATGATGGTGGTAGTACGGGACGAATTCGTGATATATACAATATTCCTGCAGTTGGAGATATTCGACATGTTTTATGTGCTATGGCCGATGAAGAAGATGAAGGCTTTTTCTCTGATTTGCTGAATTATCGTTTTGAAGGAAGCGAAGATGTGGGTGGTCATAATTTAGGAAACTTGATTTTCTTGGCAATGATCAATACTACAGGCTCATTTATGGGAGCAATTGAATCAATTTCAAGAGTATTAAATGTGAAGGGGAATATTCTTCCTAGTACATTGGATGTTGTTACATTATATGCAATGATGAAAGATGGCACGCTGGTTCGTGGAGAAAAAAATATCCCAACAGTATACAACAGTATCGATCATGTTTTTTATCAGAAGTATGTGCATGCATATAAACCGGCTATTGAAGCTATTAAAAATGCCGATTTGATTATTTATGGAATTGGATCTTTATATACTTCAATTATGCCGAATCTAATTATTTCGGATATCTCGAAGGCTATTGAAAAGAACCCTTGTAAGAAAATCTATTTTTGTAATGCTATGTCTCAGCCTGGAGAAACAGATGGATATACGGTTCAGGATCATATTAATGCAATTGAAAAACATTCATTTAAACATCCAGTAGATTTAGTGGTGGTTAACCAGTCGATGTTACCCAAGGAAGTTTTAGACATGTATGCTTCACAAAATAGTTATCCAATTTGTATTGGAAATGAAGCAACAGACTATGCTATTATACAAAGAGATTTATTGGCGTTGGATACAAAAGGTCGTATTCGTCATAATCCAATGGCTGTCAAAGAAGTTGTAGAAGAATTGATCAAGGGGGTATAGACTTGTCCTTTACATCTGAAGTATATTTCTTGTAAAGGATACAAACTGACATATATCCGTTACGTGCTTATACAGGCTTTATATACAGTGAAAATATATGATACATACTGTCATAGACTGATATAAACCTATTTAATTGAGTAACAAATTGAGTTACAAATTTTAAATGAGTAACAAGAAAGTAACAAAAATAAGCACGAAACAACGGAGGATATAATCATGTTACAAGAAACAAAAGCAACCCAACAAAACAATAAAGAAATGGATAAAGAATCTTATGTACGTAAGATAGATGAAATGTTATCATTGATGGATTCTAACACTATTAAGCGAATATACAATTTTGTTTATAGAGTATGGATTCACCTATAAAATGAATTAAGATATAAAAAAGGCAACAGTTCAATAGTTGCCTTTTATTATGCGTTCACGTTCCTCAAGAAGAGAAGCGATTTTTCTACAATACAATTCCTGTTTTATATAATCTTGATTGAGATTGCATTTATTTAATTTTAATAGCAAAAATTCTATTTCTTTGTCTATATTGCATATGCGTTCTTGAGGTGTACGAGCCCACATATTTTATAAAGTATGCTCTGTTTTTTGTTTAATTAAATACATTAGGCTAGAATCTTCACGCTCAATTAATAAATCTAAATCAAAGGCTAGATTTCCACGCCATCCCTCATATGATTTATTTAAGATAATCGATTCATTGCTTGATGATTCATAGCTTAAATTTTTAATTTGAGCGTTTAAATCAATGATGTGTTTATATGTATCAATCAATTCCTGTTTTAAGGGCTTCAGAATGGCTTGTCGTTGCGTTTTATATTCTCGCTCCCAATCATTCAATTCGGTGTAATTTTCACGCTCTAGGCACTTATTAAGGGCGTTATATGCTTTTGTTTTCTTAGTGCCTAACTCATTTAATAAATCTTGATACACTTTTAATTTTGGCGTGTTTTCTGTTACGATTTCATATGTTTTTGCTTCTTTAGCATTTTCAATGACTTCTTTAAGTGAATCAATTTTACTTGTTAGTGATTCTACTTGTTTTGAAAGGTCATTGTATTCAATGACTGAAGGGTTATTTTTAAGAATCTCATTCATTTTACCCTCCATAGTCGTATTTAATGTTTTTAATTGTGTTTGAATATCATTCATTTTCATCATCCTCCTTTTATTCAAAATCTTTTAAATCTCTTTCTTTTGCCACGTTTGTAATCATATCTTTATTGATTGCATTTACTTCTGAAGCATTGAATTTAACCTCTGTACGCTCATTTTGTCCTAAGTATTGTTTTCCTAGCCATATAAGCATTGTAGGATTTCCTTTCATTGCTAGTTCAAATTGAGCTCTTCTCAATGAAGTTTTAAACAATATATTTTTTTGAGTGAAGTACTCGGAGAAATTGACTCCATAGGTACGTTGTACCCATTTAGACATTGTTTTGTCACTAGTATTAAAATAACGGCAAATCTCTTCTTGAGTGAATCCGAATTCTCCTGTAAGTCTTTCAAATTGCTCTTTATCAAATTGTTTTAATGGTCTAGCTATTATTGCACCTCCTTTCTAAATGCGTATACTTCATTATTTCTCATTAAGATACTGCCTGTTGTCCAATTAATTGAACCTGTATCAATACAATGGGATAAATCAATATCTTTGTTATATGCAAAGCCTTTTGCGTAGATACATGATTCATCATTATCAATTACAGATTCATCATCTAAAACTAAGGCAAAATATGCCATTTCTTTTTGTGATTCTTCATCTAATAGGTATGGAAGGTTTTGCATTTGATAATAGGTTTTGCAATCATTGATTGATTCACATAATGATACATAACCTAATCTGTTTGTTTTGATTTTTCCATCTTTTAAAATTTGTTCAGCGTTTTGTATTGATGTTCCATGATAATATGTTTTTTTCATTTCCTTATTCCTCCTAGAAACATTTAAAGTTTCTCTTCTCTTTGGAATCTCTTCTCTTCAAATTCACACTCTATTCTTATTTCTAGTCTATTCTATTCAGTTCTATTCTATTCGGCTACAAACGTTAAGAATTGTTGGGGTTTGTATCGATCGATTGCGTTCGCTTTCTTGCATTTTCTGAGTTTTGTTCGCATTTCTTTGCCCATTTAAGATAATCTCTATCAATTTGTCCCTTTAAAAACTGAAATACAAAATTTATGTTAGGGTCTGATGGTGGGGCTATTTCAATGCCATCATATAGACTTTTTCCATAAATAAGAATGTATTTTGTAAGCTTTCCTATTTGTTCGTCTGACATTAATTCAAACGAGTTAAGCCAATCAAAATAACACAACATTGAAATGCGTGCGTTTTTAGGCTTGGGAACGTCAACCATTGTTTACGCTCCTATTTAATGCTTTCTTTACTTTAGATTCTTTAGAAAGCATATTTAATGCCATTGTATGAAGATGATTTACACTAGCTACAATTTCATCCTTGTTTTTAGTGATTTTATAGCCTTTATTGCTATGGGCGATATACATATCGTTTTCTCCATTGCAAAAGGCTTCATTTTTAACTTCAATGTATTTATTCCATGACCGTTTTGGGTATGAAATGGCATATTCATTAAAGATACGCTCTTTTAGATTGGCGTATGTAATCCAATCCTTGAGATTTTCTTTAATGAATTCATTAAAATCTCCTCTTTCAATAGGAGGAGTGAGAAATGTGTTCCGTAAATGTTTCTCGTTCATTATTTTCTCCCCCTTTGCTCAACGATTTTTTTAGATTCTAAGGCTTTTAGTCTATTACATACATTTAAACCTTCATAATCATGTTGAAACTTTAAAAGCATACCTTGAGAAAACATATAAGCCCTTCCTATTTTAGTAGGCTTCAAAACTCCCACATCACATAACATAGATACATTATCGATGTTCACGTTTAAACAGGTTGCCACCTCTTCACGAGTAAGCATTTTAATATTTTGTAGTATTACATTCACGCTCCTTTGCAATTTCATTTATGATTTTATAAATGTGTTCTTTTTTTTCGCTTGGTAATTCTTTTCGTAACATTTTAGAAAAATTGCTGTCTTGCATATTTAATTTATCGGCAATTTGCCACAAACGAACGTCTTGATTTCTTGCCATCATACGAATGTCATTGTTGTTCATTGTTTTTCACCTCCTTTTTGTTCTGTTGTTGATTTTTACAACATTTACACTATAATTATATTAGCAATAATAAAGAAATAGCAATCAAGCAATTAAAGCAATTTCTATATGGAGGAAACAAACGTGTATATTAATTTGTCAAACGAATTGAAATATTTAGGTATAAAGAATAAGGAATTAGCTCAATGTTTTAGTAAAAAGAAGAGTCAAGAACAATGGCTTTCTAAAAGACTATGTCAAAATATTAAATTTAAAAATGATGAGATGGATTTGATTTTTAATTTCTTAAAAGAGAAGGGTTGCGATAAAACAAAAGAAGAGTTGTTTTTATATTCGGATAGGATACAAAACGCAAATAATAGAACGCCTTACGTTATTGATTCATTAATGAAAAGAATGAATATAACTAATATAGATTTAGGTGCAATGATTGGTGTATCTTCACAAACTATTAGTGCGTGGAGAAATGACGGAAACATAGAAATATCTGAGGCTAATTTAGAGAAACTAGCAAAAGCATTAAATTGTTCTGTTTCAGTTTTAAAGGGGTTTGATAATGATTTAGATAAGTCATTTAAGGGAGTTGATTATGAGCGTGTTGATACACTAGAACAATCTTATATGCACAATATTAAAGATTTAGTAAAGGAACTAGTCGAACTAAGAGGATATGAAATAAATGTAAAATCACCATCTTTTGATACGTTTGTGATTTGCTTGATAGATGATTTTATTGATGAAGTTTGTAATAGTAAATTATATAAAGTAAATGATGAAAAAAGAAATAAGTACCTAAACATGAAAAATTATGATTATCAAAAAGGTTTAGAGTTTTATAAGAAATTAGAAATTTTTAAACAAATAAAATATAAGGGGGAGAAGATGTATGTGATAGATGATATAAAGCAAATCAAATAAATAGAAAAAAGCCCTGTACGGCAATACAGGACTTGGGCGAGAAACATTTACGGAACACATTTCTCGCTCCTATTATATCAAATTGACAGTATGTATCAAATAAAATAGGAGGATAAAAGAATATGTTTGTTAGAAAGAGGACTTCTAAGAAGGCTAAAAAAGGATATACATGGACAGTGTATATTGATTATGAGGATTCATACGGAGTTAAGCAACGCTACACAAAAGGAGGATTTCAAGAAAAGTCTGAAGCATTGAATCATGGAATTGAAAAGCAACAGGAATTAAAACAGGGAATTGAAATTAAATTAAAGGATAAAACATTCAGTGAAGTGTATCTCGAGTATATGGATGTAGAGGGTAAATTCAAATACACCCATAACACTATGATTACGTATGATAGTATATACGTAAACCATATTAAAGATGGAATCGGCAACGCAAAAATGCGTAACTTGTCTTATAAGGCTCTTCAAGAGTATTTCAATGGTATTTGTGATGAGGGTATGGGAACTACAACAGGAATCAAAAGAATCTTTTGCGTTACGTTTAAATACGCTCTAAGAGTGGGATATATCAATAGCAATCCTATGTTGATGGTAACTGTTAGGGGTAAAGTGAATAAGCGTAAGCAAGATGATATTATTACTTTTGAGCAATTAGAAGAAATGGTGAAAATCTTATGCACTGTTGACGAAAAGAAACGCAACTATGTACCATTCACACATTATTCATTTTGTATCTTTTTGTACCTGTCTTATTTCCTTGGAACTCGTAAAGCCGAAACTCTAGCTATTACAAAACAAGATGTAGATTTTGAAAACAATACAATTTCAATTAATAAACAACTTGTATATCATGGATTCAAAAAAGAAGAGTATTATTGTACGGATAAAATGAAAACAAAATCTAGTCGTGCAATTTTACCAATGTGTGATAAACTTAAAGAGATTCTTCAGAAATGGTATAAAAAGAATCCTTATGATTTACTTTGTTGTGATGAGTATGGTGATTATATAGTACCTACTGATTGTTGTAGGCTATGTAAAGAAAGTGCCAAAAAGATAGGGATTGATTTTCACCCACATTCTTTAAGGCATACATATATTTCTAATTTGGTGTTGAGTGGGGTAGATGTAAAAACAGTGTCCGAACTTGCTAGACATTCAAACACAAGCACTACACTAGACATTTACGCTCAAACCACATTTGAAAAGAAACAAGAAGCAATAAATTGCACTTTCAACGCCTATTTAGACACAAAAAGTAACAAAAAAGTAACAAATTTAAAAGATGAAAGATTAAATTGATTGATTTAATTAAATAAATGCTATATATAAAGCCAAAATAAGCTACTTTAAGTTAGGGGGTATAGACTTGTCCTTTACATCTGAAATTAAAAAAGAAATTTGTAAAGAAGAAATCGATGCTCAAATGATGAAGGCACAATTATGTGCCCTTTTTCAAATGCGAGCAAGTTTACATATGAATTGGCAAGGCATGTATTTGTCGTTTCAAACTGAAAATGCAACAATTGCCAAACATGTTTTTCAAATCATGAAAACGTTATATGATGTCGATCCTCGTCTTTCTGTGTTGAAAAAAATGCAGTTAAAGAAAAATAACATTTATCGCATTCAAGTGTTTGATAAAGCTCAAGAAATATTGGAAGATCTTCAGATTTTAACTGATTCAGGTTTGCGTTATACACCAAGCGTAAAAATGGTTCGTTCTGAAAAGATGGCTAGAGCTTATTTGCAAGGGTGTTTTTTGGCTAGTGGCAGTATCAACTCACCAAAATCGAGTAATTATCATCTAGAAATGTCGAGTCAGGAAAAAGATTTAGCGTTAAGTGTTCAAAAATTAATGCAGCGTTTTTATTTGCCGGCAAAAGTCATCGAAAGAAAAAGTGTTTATGTGGTATATATAAAAGCTGGAGATAAAATTGCAGACTTCTTACGTTTATGTAATGCTTCGAATGCGTTGTTTGAATTTGAGGATTCTAGAATTCAAAGAGATTTCTATAATCAGATCACGCGCCTCGATAATTGTGAGGTTGCCAATGAGGTAAAGAGTTTAAAGGCTGCCAAATCGCAGTTAGAGGCTATTGAGTTTTTGGAGAGTCATGCCAAAAATATTGTGATTCCAGAAAAAATTATGCATGCGATGCAAATTCGCAAGATGTATCCGGAGGCCAATCTAAATGAATTGTGTTTAGAGTGTAAAAATGAATTTGGTGAAGATATTTCAAAATCTGGAATGAAGCATCGCTTAGCGAAAGTGAAGCAGATGGCTTCAGAATTAAAGGAGGAATTGGATGCTTAAAAAAATAGGAATTATAAGCTTATCATTCTTATTGTGTGCATGTTCCTTGGGGGTTCAATTAAAAAAGTCGATGTTCACGATTGAACTTGGAAAAGATATTTATGCCAATCCAACTTTATATTTAAAGAATGCGACTTTTTCATCTCGTTTAAAAGTTGTTTCAAAAAGTGTTGGGGTAGATAAGAAAAATAATCGCTTTATGACATCTGGAATGGATTATTTGGTTGTTGGTGAATATGACTTTGCGATTGTGGATGGGAGTAAAGAGTATCCTTTTGTGATAAAAGTTAAAGATACAACGGCTCCAGTATGTGCAAGTGAAGTGGGTCAAATCACAATTGGGGTTGGACAGAATATTGATTGGAATTCCTATTTTCATGCAACAGATCTATCGGGAGTTACTTTTGAAGCTAATGTTGATACGTCCACTGCATCAACACAGGATGTACAAGTAAAAATCAGTGATCGTTTTGGAAATTCAGTCACGAAAAATGTAAGTGTGGTCGTTCAATAATGAAAAAGGCAGATAAAATTCTGATAGTATGCATTATGATCGTAGCGGTAGTACTATGTGTTCCTTTATTTTTTAGTGAAAATGAAAATGTGTATGCGAGTGTATATGTTAAGGAAAAACAAGTTTTACGTATAGATTTATCAAAAGATAAAACGTATGTCGTAAATGGAAAGCTTGGAAAAGTGCATATTGAGGTTAAACAGAAAAAAGTGCGTGTTACACAAGAAAAGAGTCCACATCATTATTGTTCGAAACAAGGTTATGTTTCGGATGCCAATGTTCCCATTGTATGTTTGCCCAATGAGACAGTGGTAAAAATTGAAAAAGAAGCCAGTCAGGATACGGTGATACAATGAGGGTCAAGAAAAGTGTAATTTTAGCTTTCTTGGTCGCGGTCGGTATTTTGTTGCAGCTTTTAGAAAGCTTTATAGGTATATTTATGATTGTTCCTGGATATAAGATTGGCTTGGCAAATATTGCTGGCTTATTTGCACTTTATATGTATGATGAAAAATCATTGGCTTATGTATCGTTGCTTCGTATCATTTTGTCAAGCTTAATGCAGGGAATGTTATTTTCTGTTTCGTTTTGGCTTTCGTTAAGCGGTGGTATTTTGGCTTGTATTGCGATGATCTTAGCGTATCGAAGTAAGGTGTTTTCGATTTATGGCGTAAGTATACTTGGAGCTAGCTTTCATAATATAGGACAAGTAATCGCAATTACTTGGATTTACCAACAGTATTTTATGCAGTTGTTTTTACCAATTCTTTTGGCATTGTCCATTGTGAGTGGTATATTAATAGCAGTAGTATGTAGAAAGGTTTTAGACCGATTAAATGGAGGAAATTATGGAAAAATATAGTTATACACCAAAGGGTGTTTGTAGTCGTCAATTCAATTTTGAAATTGAAGATGGAATTCTTAAGAGTTTTGAGGCCATTGGTGGATGCAATGGAAATTTAAAGGGAATTGGATGTTTATTGAAGGGAAGAAGTGTAGATGAAGTTATCGATACTTTGACTGGAGTAACATGTGGAAATAAGCCAACATCTTGTCCAGATCAAATCGCATGTGCGCTTAAGGCATATCGTGGCTGATCATTTTCTTGGGGCTTTAAAAGAAATTGAAAGACGTGCTCAAAATAACATTCTTGTATTTTCAGATGTATTAACAGAACGTTTAGAAGTCATTGCACAAAATATGGTTGGAAAATCAATTTCGGATAATGATTATTTAAAGTTGTTGGAATTGTATTATAAAAAGTTTTCGAAAGATGAAAATAAGCAGGCCATGTTGTTTTGTCTTTTAAGAATGCAGGAAGTTGTATTTTATAAAGAACATAAAGAGAATCAGGATGATTTAAGTAAGATGGAATTTAATGAGGAATATGATTCTATCACGAAAGCTTTTCTATCTAGAAAAAGAGATTATTATCAGATTACACTGAAAAATATATTTCAACGATTTATCTTATTAGACACACTTGCGTATATTGTGTTTTTACTTGTGTTTGTTCTTTTGATTCACATTTCTTTTAGGGTTTCATTTGTTTTACTAGTAATTTTGTGGGCGCTTGTATTGTATTTCGCGAAAAAGAAGGGTGTTCCTTATTTTTATAATTCAAGAATTCAAACACTTCTTCAAGATGTGGATTCAACGTTGTTGCAGGTGGATCAAGCCATTTTCTAAAGTCGAGTAATCGACTTTTTTGTTTTTTAAATTTTTTCACAAGTTAACTTGTTAAATATATCACAAATATGATATTATTAATGCGTGGGGTGATAAAATGCAGAATAGAAATGTACCCAAAGCAACTTTACAGAGGTATCCGGTATATTTAAAAGCTTTACGTAAACTTCAAAAAAATGGCGTTGAACGAATTATGTCCAAAGAATTATCGAGCTTTGTAGATATTGAACCTACAACAATTCGTCGTGATTTCTCCTTTTTAGGGAATCTTGGAAAACAAGGTTACGGATACGATGTGGATAAACTGATTGAAATATTTAATAGTCAGTTAGGCGTTGATTTTGATGAAAAAATAATTTTAGTTGGTGCTGGTAACTTAGGTCGTGCGTTAATGAATTATAATAAATGGGATTATGTTGTTGGTGAAATCGCATGTGCATTTGATGTGGATCCAGCTAAGTGTGGAACACAATTTGGTGTCGAAGTATATCCGATGTCGGAGTTAGATACGAAGATTCCTGAAGGATGTCGTATTGCGATTTTAACAATTTCACATGATGTACAAGAAACAGTAGATAAATTAGTACAGTGTGGAATTAATGGTATCGTTGATTTTACGCATCAACATTTTTTAGTCCCAAAAGGGGTTGTCATTAAAAGTATTGATGTGGTATCATCAATACAAGAATTGGTATTTATTACAAATTCATTAGAAACAAAGACGCAGAAATAGAAGTCGTCCAAAACGAACATGTAAAGAGAGTCTTGTTAGGTGAAAATAGACAGTGCAAGTTTGGATTGATAACACCTGTGGAGTCGTACTGGAGAAATTAAGTAGACAGTAACGTGTGGAATGCGTTAAATTCCAATTGAGTGCATACATACGTGTGATGAAACAGGATGGTACCGCGGTAATAATCGTTCCTTTTAATTAAGGAACTTTTTTTATTTTGAAGGGAGAAACTATGTTAGTAAAAAAATTAAAAGAAACATTTGAACAGTACGATGGACAAAGTATTACTTTGCAGGGATGGGTTCGTACAAATCGTAATTCAAAGGCAGTTGGATTTATTGCGTTGAATGATGGAACAACTTTTTCGAATGTGCAGGTTGTATATGCGGATAGCTTAGAAAACTTTGATGAAGTATCAAAAATTACAACAGGTTCAGCTATGGAAGTAACAGGAAAACTTGTATGTACTCCAGATGCAAAACAGCTATTTGAAATTCAAGCCGAAAGTATTAGTGTTTTAGGATTATGTGATCACGATTATCCATTGCAGAAAAAACGTCACAGTTTTGAATTTATGCGTGAAATTCCTCATGTACGTCCTCGTGCAAATACATACTATGCTATGTTTAGATTAAGAAGTGTATTAAGTATGGCAATTCACACATTCTTCCAGGATCGCGGATTCGTATATGTACATACACCAGAAATCACTGGTAATGATGCAGAAGGTGCTGGTGAATGTTTTACAGTTACAACTCGTGAAGATGCAAAATATGACAAGGATTTCTTTGGTAAACATGCTCAACTTACAGTATCTGGACAATTGCATGTTGAACCATTCGCATTAACATATCGCAATGTTTATACTTTTGGTCCAACTTTCCGTGCAGAAAATTCAAATACAACTCGTCACGCTTCTGAATTCTGGATGATTGAACCAGAACTTGCGTTTGCGGATTTAGCCGATAACATGGATTGTATTGAAGAAATGATCAAATATTGTATCAACTATTGTTTAGAACATGCTAAAGAAGAAATGGAATTCTTTGCATCAATGATCGATAAAGAATGTATTAAACGTGTGACTCATGTTGCAAACTCTAACTTTGAAAGAATGACTTATACAAAGGCTATTGAATATTTGGAAAAAGCAAAAGATCAATTTGAAAACCAGGATATTTTCTGGGGTATGGATCTTCAGAGTGAACATGAGCGTTATATTTGCGAAAAAGTCGTAAATGGTCCTGTTTTCTTAACAGATTATCCAAAGGATATTAAAGCATTCTATATGCGTGTCAATGATGACAACAAGACAGTTGCAGCATGTGACTTATTAGTTCCTTATGTTGGAGAATTAGTTGGTGGTTCTCAACGTGAAGAGCGTTATGATGTGTTAGTGAATCGCATGAAAGAAATTGGAATGGAACAAGAGACATTACAATGGTATTTAGATTTACGTCGCTTTGGAGGATGCAAGCACTCAGGATTTGGTCTTGGGTTTGACCGTATGTTGATGTATTTAAGTGGTGTTGCGAATATTCGTGATGTTCAGCCATATCCACGTACACCTAGAAATTTAATTTTCTAATGAATTAAACAGGTATCTCGTTGATACCTGTTTTTTTGTGTGATATAAATAAGGGGTATGAAAAAAGTAAGAGTAGTTAATAATAAAAATTTAAGCACGATGATCGTCGGGGTTGTTACTATCGCTATTGTGGTTGTCTGTGTTTTTTTATATGTATCAAGACCAACTGAAATAGATAAGTTGTCACAATCTTATTTGGATACAGTGGATGTTGAAAAGCTGCGAAAAAAGGTGGAGACAAGTTTTGATGGGTCTTATCGACTCAGTGATTATTTAGTTTATGGGGAGACGTTGTCTTTGTATAAAGATGAGTATGGTACAAAGAAAATGGATAAAATGCAAGGCAATAACATTGTTCTAAGAAATGTTATGAATGATGCCATTACAAGTTTTACATTTAATGGAAAAGTGGATTCAGGTATTGATTTAGGTTCTTTAAAAGAAGGAATTTATGAACTATATACATATGATCATTATGAAAAGGAGCGTATCTATTTTGACGATGCATTTAAGGCAAAGACAATCACGACAATGCGTCGCAATAAAAAGGTGAAAGATATTACGTTTGTGGCAGATAAAGAGGCATTAAAAGAGTATGATATTCATTTAAAGAAAAATTATACGTTTATTATTGTCACTAAGCATATCCCAAAATCCAATGTATATGATGTAGTGATCGATCCATGTGGAAATGCGATGAATTACATCTCGAATACAGTAGATTATGGTGCAAGTACATCAATTTTAGATGAACCAACTTCTTCCATGGAATTTGCGAAAAAATTAAAAAAAGAATTAGAAGAAAAGGGATTAAAGGTAAAAATCTTGCGTAAAGAAAACGAAACGCCTGGATATTATGGTGCAGATGGTCGTCCGGCTCGTGGTTATAAGGCAAAGGCTAAATTATATATTGCCTTGGGTGCAAGCTATGATGAAAATGTAGATGCGCCTTATATGATGGCAAGTCCATATACAAATAGTGGGTTGGCTAATACAATCTCATATTATATGGATCAAAGTGGCTTGACATTGTATGCGGCTAGAACGAACAGTACGCAGGAAAATGGAGTTTTATATGATTCATTTGCCGAAGATGAAAAGGGTGAAGTAAAAAAATATGAACTTTACCCACAATTAAGAGAAACTGGTGGAAGAGCAACATACACTGGTGTTTATGGTGATGAAATGAGAAATGCAAAATATAAAGATGTCTTTGGGATGTATGGATTATACTTTTCATATGCGAGCGCAATGAATTCTCAAAGTGTTGCTTATTTTAACGACAATACGGATGCGATAGCGAAAACTTTGGTGAAAGGTATTGTTAGATATTTTGAAATTTAGGGTGATAGTATGAAGTTACAATTAAGTAATATACAAAAGTCATTTGGAGCAAAAACAGTTTTGGCAGGTGCTAACTTTCAAGTGCGTGATAATGAAAAGATTGCGTTGGTTGGTCGTAATGGCTGTGGAAAAACAACATTGATGAAAACTATATGTGGACTGGAACACTATGATTCGGGTTCTCGTATGGTTTTAAATGGTACAAATGTTGGGTATTTGGCACAGATTACTTTTGTGGACGAAGAAAAGACAGTGTATGAAGAACTTTTAACGGCTTTTGACAAGGTTCGAGAATTGGAAAAGCAGTTAAATGCTCAGGCAGAAGTACTTAAAACGGATTCAAGTGAGAAGCAACTTGAAAAGTATGATGCATTGCAGACACGTTTTGAGGCATTGAATGGATATCAATACGAGGTGGAATTAAAGAATGTGTTTTTTCATTTTCAGTTTGATGAAAGTGATTTAAATAAAAAATTGTGTGAATTTAGTTCTGGACAAAAAACGAGAATTGCGCTGGTTAAACTGTTATTGACAAAACCAGATATCTTATTATTGGATGAACCGACAAACCATTTGGATATTGCAGCTATTGAATGGCTTGAAAATTATGTGAAGCATTATCCTTTCGCGGTTGTTTTAGTGAGTCACGACCGAATGTTCTTGGATCATGTTGTAGATGAAATCGTGGAAATTGAGTTTGGTAAAACTCAAAGATATGTGGGGGATTACTCGCATTATTTGAAGGCAAAAGATGAATATCTAAAAAAGAATCATGAAGCGTATATTCGTCAGCAACAAGAGATTCATCGTTTAGAAGATTTGATTGAAAAATTCCGCTATAAAAAGAATAAGGCCGCTTTTGCTAAGAGTAAGCAGAAATATTTAGATCGCATGGATAGAATTGAAGATAGTACTTCAGATACAAGTCAGATGAAGGCTGTGTTTACTTGCGCAAGAAAAGGTGGTAAGCAGGTTCTTGAAGTGGAAGATTTACAGGTTGGTTATGATAAAGTGCTGTCTGATGTTTCTTTTCAATTATTGCAAGGACAAAGAATGGCTATCGTTGGTCCTAATGGAATAGGTAAATCAACTTTGATCAGGACTTTGGTGAAAGAACTGCCTGCGATATCAGGTAGCTTTAAATTTGGCCATCAAATTGATGTAGGGTATTTCAATCAGGAAAGTGCTCAGATGAAGTCGAATAAGAATGTATTGGATGAATTGTGGGATATGGATCCGGATGCAACACAAACACAGATTCGTAATACGTTAGCAAGTTTCCTTTTTACACAGGATGAAGTTTTTAAAGAAGTGAATGATTTGTCGGGTGGAGAAAGAGTTCGATTGGCTTTGGCAAAATTAATGTTAGAGCATGATAATGTTTTATTATTGGATGAACCTACAAACCACTTAGATATTCCGGCGAAAGAAGCTTTGGAATCCGCTTTAGAAAAATATGATGGAACGATTCTATTTGTATCGCATGACCGTATGTTTTTAAAAAAGATGGCTACACGTGTACTAGAAATGGGTTCAATCAGTAAAGTGTATGATTTGAATTACGAAGAGTACTTAGAAAAAAAGGCAAGTAATGAACTTGTGGAATCGGTTGCCAAGGTCGAAAAAGAAGCGAAGCCACAAACGGTATCTTTCACGGATTTAAAAGCAATTAAGAATCGTGTCGCAAAACTAGAAGTGCTTTTAGAGGAAGCAGAACAAGATTTAGAGGCAATGCGAGAATTGAGATATGAACCAGAATATTACCAAGATTATCGTAAGATGGAAGAGTTAGATGCGAAAATAGATGATAAACACAACGAAATTGCTGCATTGATGCAAGAGTGGGAAGAAAAAATGGCTATGTTGGAATAGAGTGTCAATTCGGCACTCTTTTTTGAAAAAATAGTTGCATTTAAAAATATGCTGTGGTAATATAAATGGGCACTGATAAATGGACTCTTAGCTCAGCTGGCAGAGCAACTGACTCTTAATCAGTGGGTCTGGGGTTCGAATCCCCAAGAGTCCACCATTTATGTGTTTAAGTCGATTTACTCGGCTTTATTTTTTTGAAAAAAGATATTGAATAAACCATATGTGTGTGGTATTATCAATGAGTAAAAGAAATGGAAAGATAGAAGCACCCCTTCTCACCTGATGTCTAAGAGACATAGGTTCACGGCCAATTCAGTTTGAATTCGTTTAAAAAGAGTGATGGGTGTGGAATGCACCCATTTTCTTTTTGGAAAAATGAAGAAGGATGGTGTCGAATATCAATAATAGAAAAGTTGCCCCAAATAATGTAAACGATGATTTGTTTAACGAAAAGATTCCGTTTAGAGAAGTTCTTGTCATCAATGCGGATGGAGAACAATTGGGAGTTATGTCAAAAAAAGAAGCATTGGACATTGCATACAAACAAAATTTAGATTTGTTGTGTGTAGCACCCAAGGCGCGTCCGGCCGTGTGTAAAGTTTTAGACTATGGTCGTTATCATTTCGAACAACAGAAAAAAGCAAAAGAAGCTAAGCGTAAGCAACATGTTGTTGAAGTTAAATCTTTGCGTTTATCGCCGATTATCGATACACACGATTTTGAAACAAAAGTTCGTCAGACGTCAAAATGGATCGAAGCGGGTATGAAAGTAAAGATTGATATGCGATTCCGTGGTCGTTTGATCACTCGCTTGGAAGTTGGTCGTAAGATCATGAATGACTTCATCGAAGCTATGGATGAAGTAGCTATCGTTGAGAAAAAACCTTCAATGGAAGGTAATACGATGTCAACAGTGTTGGCACCTAAAAAGAAGTAAGGAGGACTAGACTATGCCTAAAATGAAGAGTCACAGAGGATTAGCAAAACGTGTAAAAAAGACAGGTTCTGGAAAATTAAAGAGATCTCACGCTTATACATCTCACCGTTTCCATGGAAAGACTAAGAAACAACGTCGTCACTTAGCTAAACCAGGTACTGTACATGCTACAGATTACAAACGTATTAAGGAAATGTTAGTTAAGTAATTAAGGAGGATATAAAGAATGGCAAGAGTTAAAGGTGGAACAGTTTCACGCGCTCGTAGAAAAAAAGTGTTGAAACTTGCCAAAGGATACTTTGGATCAAAACATACATTATACAAAACTGCAAATGAGCAGGTAATGCATTCATTCAGATATGCATACAACGACCGTCGTAAGTTAAAAGGAAACATGCGTAAAATCTGGATTACACGTATTAATGCAGCTGCACGTATGAATGACTTATCATACTCTCGTTTAATGCACGGATTAAAATTAGCTAATATTGCGATCAACCGTAAAATGTTAAGTGAAATGGCTATTCACGATGCTGAAGGCTTCACTAAACTTTGCGAAGAAGCAAAAGCAGCTTTAAATGCATAATTAAACTGTCGTATGACAGTTTTTTTTGTATATTAAGATTTTGGTTTCGGAACAGGGAAATGCGGTATGTGAAAAACTGTCGAATTGTCACAAATTGTTGATTATGAGGAACGACAAAAAGGACTATCGTAATAGCCAACATTTTGCATTTGCCTTTTAGTTGCTGAATTATTTTTTTACAATCATCTTATGATCACATTCAGGGCAGTGCAT